>WGFD01000028.1 GCA_015492395.1 Deltaproteobacteria bacterium
CCCTTATTTGAAGCCATGTTATACTGCTTCACCCCCATCAGTTTACACACACTCTTACGCGATGAGCCAAAGTCTTCTTTTGAGCAAACTAGCCCCTTGATCCCCCGGTTATACCTTTTTACCTTATCCGGCACCTTTGACGGCTTCTTAAAAAGTTCAGTTACTGTGTTGCGCTTCACCTTGCCCCTGCCTATGCGTATCCGTACGCAGACAGACCCGCCCGACGGTCGGAGAGGTACGGTGCACGCAGGCGAAGGCAGGTCACTGCGGCGTTACAGCCCACCGGCTGCAGAAAAACCCTATACCTACCTATGTTTCTGGTCTATATGGCTTTCTGGAGGAACACTATTTATGCGTGAACTTGAGACGCTGGCCGACAGATGCCTAGAACGTTTGAAATGCCCGGTGAGCATGAATGCCGCAAGTCGATATGGAGGCTGTTTCTATCGGTCGGCCCTTCGCCCATGATGTGTTGTCAAGATATAGTTAAACTTCTTCTTCTCTCTTCCATCGAGGTTCAGAGTGAACTTGACGGTATCGACCTTTTCGTATTCGCCGAAGTCCCGGCTCTTTTTCAACTTCCAGTACGAGGTGTTAAAGTTTAGCTTTGTCTCGACCTTGACCGGTGACCGCCTCATGTTTTTACTTCCACTTCGAACGTCCGTATCTCGTCCCAGCCGCTTATGTTGCCGTATCTGTCAAACATGTAACGGCCGGTCTTAAACTCCATGAGAGCAGGTTTCACCATGACATTAGAGACAGCGCCCAGATTAAGCTCGACATCGTCACCGTAATCAGTTCATCCGTGTCATAGAGTACAACCCCTTTTACAACGCTATCTTCAAGTGTTTTTTGTTGTCCGGGGCGGTTTCTTCTTTCTGCCCTCTTTCCTCATGATGCTCTTCAACATCTACTTTGAACTTCGAGGTAAGCTTTTGGAGTTGTGCGGCTACAACCGATAGGTTATTTGATGCCAGGCTCATCTGCTCTGTGCCATCCGTGGTTTCCTTGAACGCAAAGGCTATCTCCTCCATGTCACTGCCGATCTGCTCCGAAGTCTTGGACTGCTCCTCCGTCGCCGTGGCGATACGTTGGATCATATCGTTTACCTGCCGGACTTTCGACACTATTCCTTTCAGTACATCTCCGGCTTCCCCGGCCAGTTTTTTCTGGATATTGCCCTCCTCGTTGCAGGACTCCATCGAGTTCACCGCCTTCTGCGCCTCCACCTGGATTGTACTGATCATGTTGCCGATTTCCTTGGTTGCACCAATGGTTCTCTCCGAAAGTTTCCTTACCTCGTCGGCAACCACGGCAAAACCCCGTCCCTGCTCTCCGGCCCTGGCCGCTTCGATGGCCGCGTTAAGGGCAAGCAGGTTCGTCTGGTCGGCGATATCGTCAATAACACCGACGATCTTACCTATCTCACCGGAGCGTTTATTCAGAAGGAGGATGAGTTCCGTCGATTCCTGCACTCTGGATGCAATGTCGTTAATGCCCTTTATGGTACGGGCAATGACGTCGCTGCCCTTGGATGCGGTCGAGTCGGCTTCCATTGCTGTCTGGGCGGCGTCGCTGCAGTTTCTGGCCACCTCCGCGATGGTGGCGCTCATCTCTTCGGTGGCGGTGGCCATCTGTTCGGTCCGGGTCATCTGCCCTTTTATACGATCTTTTATCTCTTCGCAGGTGGAAGAAAACTGCATAGAGGCGGAGGCAACCTCTTTCGCAAAGGAGGATACCCTGGCTATGATCCCCCTCAAGTTCCCGACAAAGGTGTTGAATCCGTTGGCCAGGAGGCCCATTTCGTCATTCGAAGTCATCTCCAGCCTTCTGGTAAGGTCGCCCTCCCCTTGTGCAATGTCTTCAATCCTCTCCACCACCACATTTATACCATTTGTAATACGGGTAGATATGAAGTACGCTATTATGACGCCCAGTATCAACGAAACAAGAAGCCCGCCGAGTGCGATTGTCACAAATTTGTTGGACAGGCCATTTACCTCACCGACACTGTCTACGAAAACCTTGTAGTTGCGGTCATGGTATTCTTTCAATAAGGTGAAGAGTCTGTTGGCCGTAATATTGAGAGAGGCAACCTCGTCCATTACAGTGCTCATGTCGCCGCCTTCGACTAGCGCCTCCGCGATCAAGACGCCATCCCTGAAATACTCATCATAGAGTGTGCCGATATCTTCAAGTTCCCGATCATTCGTAACCTTTGTAAGTTCGGAAAGCATCTGTTGAAATTCTTTAGCCGACCCTCTTGCATGGTCTATGGCTTCTTCGTCAAGATCGGTAATGGCAGCCAGTAGAGCTTCCTTTGTCCGACGATTCGTGTCTATCAGCTTTTTGGTCAGGTCAAGGGCGGGGTAGATCTTGTTTTGAAGGCTATTTGAGTTCTTTTGAATCCGTAATCCACTTAATACGGAGTATGTAGCAGGGATGGCCAGAAGCAAAAATAGTATTGCAAATCCGGCTACAATCTTTTTTCCGATATTCATGCTGTTACTCCATGTTCCGATTACAGCGAAGACTTAACGTCTCAGCTTCTAATCGATATACTCTTTTCCGTCCACCTTGAGAATCTTGACCGAGGAATCCACATCATTTAAATCCAAGTACCCGATGGCATTCTTGCTGCCGCTTACGAACGATATAACATCATCCGGCGATGAGGCTATCCTAGGAGGCTGCCCCTTGCCTGACAGAGCCCTCTTGAAGTAATATTTTTCCAGACTTTCCGAACTCATATTCAGAACTTTCTGAGAAAACTCTCTTCTCAAGGGGTGGTCCTTGCCGAGATGGACAACCTTGATCATCTCTTTATGCGCCCATACCTTTTGCTTCTGTTTAAAGATCTTAGAGAGTTCCTTCTTGCTGATGGTTGTGGCGGGGTTATCTGGATTGACGACAACGACGACCTTTGCAAAAACGACGCCGGATACTATGGGTAAACAGAAGATCCCCGCCATGAGGATCAATAAGAATCTCTTTTTCATTTTTTTATCTCCTTAGTTAAGCATTGCATCATCTTTAGATTGCTTCAACTAAAAGACAAATACAGCCGCCATCTTAAACATATGTGCCATATCAGTGTCCTTTTGCAGTCCGATATCACCTGAAAAATCATGATAATGATACTCGCCTTTGAGAATAATGTTTGCATCAAAATCGTAGCTCAAACCAGCCCCGTAACGGTTTAGCTTGTTTTTCATCACAAGATCATCGGGGTCTTCGAAATAGTCATACATAATAAACGGTGTATAGTCACCAATTGCGTAGGTCAGACGCGCATAGTAGCTCATCTTGTCAGCCCTCTTTTCGTATTCATCCTTAACGTATTCCCCCTGGAAGAGTATGCGTTCATCAAGCAATGTCATCTCCAGATCAAACCCCCAGAGGTTTTCTCTGCCCTTGGATAGATTGTCATTGTTGACCGTATAATAGGATGCACCGAGCTTGTAGTTGTCTCGAATAGTGAAGCGCACCCTTCCACCTAGGCCCTTGTCCTTGTTCTCGTCATGCCCTTTCTGGCCCCTGTCCCCATTGGAGACCATGAAGTTGTAATCCACATCCGCAACATCTCCAAAGTAAGTGCCTTTTATCACCACGTTGGATCGATCCGGCATCATGTGCTCCTCACCATAGTTGTCGGGAAGCCTGTACATCATTGGAAGCACCACCGAAGCAAAGAGGGGGGTGATGTAGCTGACCTCATTAAATATGCCGAAGGGAGTTAACATTTGTCCACCCCTGACGACAAGCATATCGCTGAAGGTATACTGACCGAAAGCATTCTCAATCTCCCAACCCCCCTTCCCGCCATCTTCGGAGGTATAAGCATTATGGGATTCCAGATTCAGATGTGTACGCACCCTATCTTTCTCCATGTCAAAGATGAGGTTCATTTGATTCTGTTCGAAGGTAGACATATCCTTCATCAGCGCCCCATCGGACATGGTCTGCTTTGCCATGTATGTGTATTGGATGTCCATATACCCATTTATACCGAATTTGACTCCTTCGAGGTCGAAGTTGAACGCATAGACTGTGGAAGATACGCCCCAAAAGACTAAGGCGCTTAAAATGATAACCAATCTTTTTACCTTTTTCATCTGCTTCTCTCCTCATTTATTATAAAAAGCTTTTGGTTTATGAGGATCGACCCTATCGCGGATAGGTTATACCCCTAAAACCCGAACTTATGATTTTGTTTCGGTATGCTTTTAAAAATCTTTAACGGTATTTTCCGGTTAATTGTACAAGTTCATCGGAGGTTCTAATCCCGAAAAACAAGTTAGATCTTGGCAAAATATACTGTCCGACTAACAAAGGGGCCGGATTAAGCCCCATATTTTCAATGAATCTTTCAATAGGACTTTCTCATCATCTCATCTTTTGCCGGATACTATCTACGGACAGATTCCCGCAGATACCACGATTCTTAGACGAACAACGCAGCCACGCCTGATCGCCGGCAGTTCATGAGCTTCTTTTTGATTGGGTTTCCGCTTGTCGCATGGCCAGGATTCCTTCTCGGTGTTGCGTCATGGTATTTGCTGGGCTATCTTAGTAACTTTCACCTGTTACGGACTCAGCACTATCGGCACCTTCGGCGGCATACTACTCGGCAGTTATGCCGCATTTACGATGCGCACGCGCCGGCCAGGCATAATTTGCGTAGCCTCGGTTTTCCCATTTGCGGCGCTCCATTTAGCCTGCCCGTCGCGGCAGACAGGCGGATGTGATTTTATTCGGTGGCGTATGATGACTTCCCACCCGCAACGGTCCCGGCGACACGCAATACAATATCCGGGACCGCCGTTTCGACCGTAGCCAAACGGCAAGTGCAAAGAAGGAGTTGACCTTAATGCTCACTCTCCGGTCGCCTTCCGGATGTTACGCCCTGAGGACGGCGCGGATTGTTGAGAATAAAGCCTGCCGATTGTTGTTTTGGTTATTGGGTAATGAATATGCCAAGACCTCATCTGATTCCGCACAACATGATAGCGCCAGGTAAATAGAAAGGGCTCCGGTATACCGGAGCCCTTTACGTCGATTATGTCACCACACCTGCCCTAACGGGACCTTCTCCCGTCACCCCAGCTTTTGCCGCGGCCACGGCGGGCGAATTGGGTTGAAGACCTCCTATATCCCGGGCCTCCCTGTCCCTGGGTGCGGTGTCCGTCCTCGGGGCAATTGCCCTGCTCAAAGCCCTCTATCCGCTTGACCGGGATATCGTGGCGAAGCACGCGCCGGATGTTCTTAAGCAGGTATTGCTCCTCCCTGCATACGAGTGAGATGGCCACACCCTCCGCCCCGGCCCTGCCGGTACGGCCGATGCGGTGGACGTAGTCCTCGGCAACATTGGGGAGCTCGAAGTTTACCACATGCGGCAGACGGTCTATGTCGAGGCCGCGAGCGGCTATGTCGGTGGCCACGAGCGTCCTTAGCGCACCCCTCTTAAAGTCGGCGAGCGCCTTTGTGCGGGCCGCCTGGCTCTTGTTGCCGTGTATGGCGGTTGCGCTTACGCCGTCCTTCAGGAGCTGCCCGGCGAGGCGATTGGCCCCGTGCTTGGTACGCGTAAATATGAGGACGCGCTTCCAGTCGCCCTCCCTTATGAGGTGAGATAGGAGTTCGCGCTTGCGCGCATGGGCCACCGGGTGCACCACCTGGGTTACCGTCTCGGCGGCCGTGTTGCGGCGCGCCACCTCTATCATCTCCGGCTCATGGAGAAACCCGTCGGCAAGGGCCCTGATCTCATCCGAGTATGTAGCCGAAAAGAGCAGGTTCTGCCTCTTTGCGGGCAGAAGCTTCAAGATCCTCTTTATATCATGGACAAAGCCCATGTCGAGCATGCGGTCGGCCTCGTCAAGGACCAGTATCTCCACCTTCGAGAGGTTTACGGTACGCTGGGAGGCATGGTCGAGGAGGCGGCCCGGGGTAGCCACGAGCACGTCTACGCCACGGCGGAGTGTGTCTATCTGCGGATTTATACCTACACCGCCGAATACGACCGTTGAGCGGAGCGGCATGTGTCTGCCGTAGGTGCGTATACTTTCAGCGACCTGGGCGGCAAGCTCGCGCGTGGGGGTAAGAACGAGCGCCCTCGGAAAACGTCCCCTGTCGCCGCTCTCGTCCAAGAGTTGCAGCATGGGCAGAGTAAATGCGGCGGTCTTGCCTGTGCCGGTCTGCGCCCCGGCGAGCACGTCGCGCCCCTTCAACACCACCGGGATGGTGCGTGCCTGCACAGGGGTGGGCGTGGTATAGCCCTCGGCCGAGACGGCGCGCAGTAGTTCGGCCTGAAGACCGAGTTCATTGAAGTTCATGTGATAATACTCCTTTAAACGGCCTACCCACTTTAGTGGGCCGGTCTAGGCTGGATATTTAAGGTTATTGCGATGAAAGGGTTGAAGGATCAAGCCTGCCCGTCAAATCCTGGCAGATAGGAATGGGATCAACCATGACTCTGCATATACCGACCGGTTGGTACTACCAATAATCTAACTATTCTAGCACGTACGCCAGGGGATGTACAGAAGAAAGTGACGGACTTTGTCCAACCTGCCCCACTTCACTCAAACAGATCATGTTGGGAAATTCTTCCAATCGCCGGTCATATCAGCTTCTGTGGGATATCTCCAGCCCGCAATCGGAGGATCATTTGCTAAAGCAGACTCCATAAAGGCGATTATAAATAATATGATAAAGAGCTTCATTCTCTTCTTTGAAACCCAACGATGAAATAACCTGCACCGATTGAGGGCAAAAGACTTATGAAACTAAAAACTTTACACGAAGGCAATAGACCCCGATTAAGCACAGTGTTAAGGGGGCAGGTTGATTTTTTTGTTAGCTCTTGATTACCTCTATATCTGGCAAATTCTCCGCCACTTCCTGATAGTTGGATGATTTTTCGAGAACCCGAACAACCTCTGGTAATGGATCAGGCCATATTGCCAGTAAATCTGCCTCCCCTTCTACGACAATAGGAAAGGCAAGTTTTTCAACTGGGGGCGAAAACTCCGCTGACGCTCCTCTTTTATTTCCCCTGGCATCGATTCGATACCACCCGTATTGGGGAAGATACACGGCAT
>WGFD01000029.1 GCA_015492395.1 Deltaproteobacteria bacterium
ATCCAGAGAAGGGCATACGGACTAAGAGACGAAGAGTACCTTCGGCTGAAAATCCTTACGTGCATGCTCAAGGAGATATAAAATGACCCACACTCTTACGCGAAGAGCCAGAATTATCCTTGCCGCCGCGCTGATCGCTTCCACCTGGTTCCCCTTCCCGGCAACGGGATTGATGATAAAACGTACCTTCACTGTCGGTTGTCAGATCTCCGGCCTTCCCAGTTTTTTGAGAACGGCGATTTCTATACCGCTCCCTTCAAAGGACCGTACGAGCCTCGCCGGGTCCTCTTTCTTTGTGAAGAACCTGGGATCCTTCGTATAGAGGAGGCCGTCTTCCGGAAGCTGCGGGTTCGACTCATCCAACGGTGTGAAGTGGACGGGAATAAAGAGCCTCGGGCGGATCTTCTTTACGGCCTCCACAATCTCGTCCGGTTCGATGGCATGGATGTTATCACAGAGCGAGATGACGGCCACGTCGATATCCTTGAGGTTATCCATCTCTTCGGTCCTTGCCGTGTCGCCTGAAAGGTATATCCTCTGGCCGCTCAGTTCGATGGTAAAGCCGCACCCTTCTCCGCGCATATGGAACCCCTTCTTTGTGTACGCCTCGACCCCGGTGATCCGTACACCGCCGAGTTCGATCGTCTGGCCTATCTTCACGGTGCGGACACCCTTTATGTCCTGTGTACAGTACTTGATGTAGCTGTCATGGAATGCGACGAGTCTGGTGGACTCATCCCTTATAGCGGCGACGAACTCCGGTAGGCAGTGGTCGACGTGGTGGTGCGTTATGAGGATCAGGTCCCCCTTCGGAGGGTCGTCGTCCAGCTCTACCGGGTCGGTGTATACTACAAGTCCATCCTTACCGGTAATCCTGACGGTGGACTGGCCGAGCCACTCGTATTTGATTCCGTCGAGCGAAGCGGAGGCCTTTACTTTCATGTATTTATTATACTACAAAAGGTCCGAAGTTGTCTTTTTCATGCCCCGCCGATACAGCTCCCGGGCTACGCATGCGCCGTTATAGACAAAGTTGCCGCCAGGTGTTATACTTACACTCATGTCAAGGTTTGAGACGGAAGGACTACCGCTTAGCATATCCTCCAGGATTGCACCGTTCCTCGATGAGGTACTGGGAAGCAGCCACTTCGATAATATACATTCCCTATATATAGTCGGCAGCGCGTTGACACCTGACTTCGACGAGAAGTCGTCCGATATCAACTCCGTTGTTGTGCTTAAGGAGATGGACTTCGGATTTATAGAATTTCTGGCACCACTGGGCAAGACGTACAGAAAGAAGAGGGTTGCCGCGCCGCTGATCATGTCTCCCTCCTATATAGAGAGTTCCCTCGATGTATTTCCCGTCGAGTTCCATGACTTCCGTCTTATCCATAAAGCGGTGTACGGTAAGGATCTCTTGATAAACCTCGATATAGAGAAAAGTCACCTCCAGCTCCAGTGCGAAAGGGAGGTCAAATCCAAACTCATATGGCTCCGGCAGGGTTACATATCGTCGCTTGGCGACAAGAAGTTACTGACGGAGAGACTCTCTCAATCTATCACCGGCTATATTCCCCTCTTCCGCGCGATAATACACCTCTTGGGCAAGGAGCCGCCTGTAAAGAGGCGTGATGTTGTCGTTAACCTCCAGGAGATAACCAGGGTAGAGACCGGGATCTTTGAAAAGATGCTCCTCCTGAAGAGGAGACAAATCAGCCTTTCCAAAGAGGATCTTACCTCCTCCTTCGAACAGTACTACAGTGCCACAGAGAAGATCGGTTCAATAATCGATGAACACACCGTATAGACTCCGTTCTATAATCTTATTGGCGTTACTTCTTTTCCTCCCCATAAGGTTGTGGGGAGCTACGCCGGAACCACCGGCCGTACCGCCTAACTATGTCGTGGATCTCGCAGATATTGTCGGAGACGAGGCGGAGCGGCGTCTTAACTCCTACTTGCGGGAACTCGAAGCAAAGACAACGGCCCAGGTGGTCGTATTGACGGTGGATAGCCTCGACGGTGAGAGCCTGGAGGGTTTTTCGTTGAGGGTGGCGGAGAGGTGGAGACTGGGACAGGAGGGCAAAGACAACGGCGTTCTGCTTACAGTCGCCTTCAAAGACAGAAGGTACAGGTTCGAAGTGGGCTACGGGCTGGAAGGTGTAATGCCCGATAGTTTTGTCGGGACCCTGGGCAGGAGGTATATCGTGCCGTACTTTAAGAGGGGTGACTACTCTGCCGGCATATTTGCCGCTACTGTCGCCGTCGTAGAGGAGATCGCACGGAATGAAGGGGTGACCATAACAGGAACGAAGGACTTCAGGCCAACGCAGAGGGTACAGAGGAGGATCGGAATCATCCAATCTCTTATTGGCTTCATAATCTTCATATTCTTTATTATACTCCTTATAAG
>WGFD01000030.1 GCA_015492395.1 Deltaproteobacteria bacterium
ACAATACAATATATTGTGTTATATAAAGACCGCCCATACAATATAGGCTACTTTGGTTCCTGTTGTAAGCTATTGAAAATCAAAGAGTACTCCTCCATGTAAGGTTGTTGGGGGGTACGTTGACCTGGGAATCTTCAATATATTATTCAAGGAGGCGGCATAATGAGTATAGAGCAGGGCACTCCCGCGCAGCGTTATAAAAAGGAAAAGAGGACTAGAAGGATGAGGAGAGCGGAGTCGAGCCCTATCCTGCTTGGCGAGAATGCCAGGAAGGTCCTGGAGAAGAGGTACTTCAAAAAAGACGGGGATGGGAGGCCTATTGAGAACCCTGAGGAGATGCTGAGACGTGTGGCAGACAATATCGCCGAAGCGGAGAGGCTTTACGACCCAAAGGCGGATGTCGGCAAGACGGCCGCCAGGTTCTACGAGATTATGGCCTCGCTTGAGTTTCTGCCCAACTCCCCTACTTTGATGAATGCGGGGAGAGAGTTGCAGCAACTGTCCGCGTGTTTTGTCCTGCCTGTCGAAGACTCCATGGAGAGTATCTTTGAGACTATAAAGTATACCGCCCTGATCCATAAGTCCGGTGGAGGGACGGGTTTTTCCTTTTCGCGCCTAAGGCCTAACGGCGACGTGGTAGGTTCCACGTCCGGTATATCCTCAGGCCCGATATCATTTATGAATGTCTTCGATTCGGCTACCGAGGCTATCAAGCAGGGTGGTACGAGGCGTGGAGCCAATATGGGTATCCTGCGTATAGATCACCCGGATATAGAGAGGTTTGTGACATGCAAGGTGGATAATTCCAGCCTGAACAATTTCAATATATCCGTGGCTATAACCGAGGAGTTTATGGAGGCTGTGGAGGCGGAGAAGGAGTTCGTAGTCAGGAACCCAAGGACCGGCATTGAAGCAGGGAGTCTCGATGCGAAGGCCCTCTTTGACAGGATAGTAGAGATGGCATGGCGTAATGGTGACCCGGGCATCATCTTTATAGACAGGATCAATGAAGACAACCCCACTCCGCATGTAGGCGAGATAGAGTCTACCAACCCATGTGGAGAGCAGCCACTGCTTCCTTATGAGTCCTGCAATCTCGGCTCTATAAATCTATCCAGGATGGTCCGCAAGGACGGCGCAGGTATTTATGAGATAGACTGGGAGAGGCTGGGGTCGGTAACTAAGGATGCTGTGCACTTCCTCGATAATGTGATAGATATGAACCGATACCCTATACCGGAGATAAAGGAGATGACGAAGGGGAACCGCAAGATAGGGCTTGGTGTGATGGGTTTCGCCGATATGCTGATTCGCCTCTCCATCCCCTACGACTCCGAAGATGCCATAGAGACGGCCGAGAAGGTGATGGCGTTCATACACGAGAAGGGTACGGAGGCGTCTATCGTCCTTGCAGGGAAGAGAGGGGCCTTCCCGAACTTCAGGGGCTCCATCTATGATGGCGCCAAGGAGAGGAGAAACGCTACAGTTACCACTATCGCGCCCACCGGCACCATATCCATAATTGCGGGATGTTCATCCGGAATAGAGCCTGTCTTTGCACTTGCCTTTACCAGGAATGTCCTCGACGGTGCCGAGTTGGTTGAGATAAACCCCCTCTTCGAAGAGATCGCGCGGGAGAGGGGATTCTATAGTCCGGAACTGATATTGAATGTCGCCAAGACCGGTACGCTCCATGGAATTGACGGGATACCGGAGGGTGTTAGGAGGGTGTTTGTTACGGCGCACGATATTACCCCTGAGTGGCATATAAGAATGCAGGCGGCCTTCCAGAAGTATACGGACAACGCCGTTTCCAAGACCGTTAACTTTCCTAACGAGGCTGCCATTGAAGATGTGGCAAAGGCCTACCGCCTTGCATACAGGCTGGGCTGCAAGGGGGTTACAGTGTACAGGGACGGGAGCAGGGATGTGCAGGTGTTGAATAAAGGGAGGGAGGAAAAGCCGGTAGTCAATGAACCACCGGAGCCCTATGGTACTGGCAGGCCCATCTTTCTGGAGCCGAGGCCTAGGGGGGAGACCACCTTTGGGGCCACAAAGAAGATGAAGACAGGATGTGGCAATCTCTATGTGACCATAAACGAGGATGAAGCCGGCACGCCGTTTGAGGTGTTTACACAGATAGGGAAGGCCGGAGGTTGCGCTGCATCTCAGTGTGAGGCCATCGGAAGGCTTGTTTCGCTCTCACTTAGGTGCGGTATAACTACCAAGGAGATAATATTGCAGCTCAAGAGCATTACCTGCCACAAGCCTGCCGGATTCGGGGAGGCTAAGATAGCCTCGTGTTCCGATGCGGTGGCCAAGGCGCTGGAGTGGTATGTTCTCTCCAAGGCCCATACCAAGGAGGGATTTATGGAGATGTTGCAGTTTGATATGCCGCTCTCTGAGGGTGGTAACGGTGGTGTGGCAAAGAGGGGCTTGTCTCCCATCGGCCATTTGCAGATGGGGGCATGTCCGGACTGTGGAGGTCCTGTAGAGCATGTGGAGGGTTGCGTTATATGCCATGGTTGTGGTTACTCCGAGTGTGGCTGAGTAGTGCCGGAGCAGGGAAGTGACTGCCCCTCAGTTATCGGGGGTCTATGGCACTGCCTTGATAAACGATCGTAAGCAGCCGTAACTCCCTGCAGCAAGTTGTAGGGAATCTTGTAGCACAGGGGTTATGTAGTTGATATACTTGCCCGCTAATCCAGTATAGAGCACTGGGAGTGCGCGCTGTACATCTTATAAGATTGGATATGGGCTGAACATGCATCGCGAGCGCCTGTCTGCGTATGACGCACATGTCCGCCAGGATTGGCAGGCAGGCATTCCCCGCAGCTTGCTGCAGGGATCTTCAATAAGTGCCTGTTATCGCTGTCCTTCGTACGGGTCCGCCGCTGCTACCCACACCCCCCTGTATGGGAAAATATCGACATCTTCTCTTTCCAGGTAAAGTTCTTTCGATAGTTGCCGATAAAGGCTGTGATGGCACACCAAACCCATACTATGGCAGGTTGTCAAGACTGCCGTACTCTGAATTCATGGTTACGGCAGATGGTCACTCCGGATCATCCAGGAGGGTGAATCACGGCTCATAATGGCCGCCATCGATATGTTTCATTCATACATTTTGAGTATAAATTAAGTGCAATTATAGGAAGGTATAGGCAGATTAAAAAAGACTTGACAAGTTATGGGAATTTTCTTAGATTGGACTTTAAAGTATAATAATTGTAACTCGCTGTCGCCAACGGAGGGGGCGGCCTGGATATGGCAAAGAATAACTTGAAGAAGATAAGGGAGGAGATGCTCTTGAGTAAGTCTGCGCTTGCGAGAAAAGCCGGGGTCTCTTCCTTGACGATAGACAGAATAGAGAAGGGTTTCGACTGCAGGCTGGATACGATGAGAAAGATCATATACGGGCTTGGACTCGATGTATCGGAGAAAGGGCGTGTCTTTGGTGGAGAGTAAACAGGGAAAAGAAAGTAAGACCAGGTACTGTACACACGGAGAGCAAAAGGTCATATCAAGGGAAGAATACGAACTGTACTTTGGGGTAGTGTAACATGGGACTAGAACTGCCGTCATTCATGAAAAGCAAGGATGTGGTTGGCCTCGATATAGGCTCGAGTTCTATAAAGATGGTTCAGGTAAAGGAGGCCAAGCAGGGCTGGCAGCTTGTGAAGCTGGGCTTTGCAGAACTTCCGCCCGAGGCTATTGTCGATGGTTCAATCATAGATTCTATGAGCGTTGCCGACTCTATACGGAATCTGATCAAGGAAAATAATGTTAAGGCGACAAATGTGGCCTCAGCGCTTTCGGGTCATTCGGTAATAATCAAAAAGGTGACCCTTCCTGCCATGACGGATGAAGAGCTTTCGGAGAGCATCCAGTGGGAGGCCGAGCAGTATATCCCGTTCCCCATATCGGATGTGAACATAGACTTCCAGATACTGGGCATGGAGTCGGAAGGCACGGGGCAGATGGACGTGATGCTCGTTGCCGTGAAGAAGGATGTGATAAATGACTATGTGAATGTCATAAAGGAGGGCGGATTGGAGCCAGTGGTAATGGATGTCGATTCGTTCGCCATAGAGAATATGTTGGAAGCGAACTATACTATCGCGCCGGACGAGAATATAGTTATTGTCAATGTCGGTGGCAGCTTGACCGGTATGAGCATACTTACCGGGGGTATCACGGTATTTACAAGGGCCATACCCATCGGTGGCAACCTCTTTGTCGAGGAGATTCAAAAGGAGTTGAATATAAGCTTCAACGATGCTGAGACCTTGAAGAAGGGTGGAAGCGTCGAAGGAATAGACGGGGACCAGGCTCTACCGGTTATAGAAAGGGTTTCGGGAAATCTCGCTGTCGAAATAAAAAGATCCGTGGACTTCTTCCTTGGTGGTTCCCCCGGTATCTATGTGAACAAGGTCTTTCTAGGCGGCGGCGGTGCAAAGACCAGGGACCTGTCCGACACGATCCAGGAGAGGGTGGGGATACCGGTAGAGATCATCAATCCCTTCAACAACATAAATTGTAATCAGAAGATCTTCGACCTCCACTACCTGGAAGATGCCGGACCATACTTTTCCGTGGCGGTGGGGCTCGCTATGAGGAGGCCTGGAGACCGATGATCAGGATAAACCTGTTACCGGTAAGGGCTGCAAGGAAGAAGGAGAGCATAAGACAGCAACTCTCCATAGCCGGGCTTTCGATTTTGATGCTCTTTATCGTGCTCGGCGGTTTCTACTGGAATGTAACTACCACTGTGTCCCAGATCAGAGGGAATATCGATTCGGCCCGATCGGAATTGGGGGAGTTGAAGAAGAAGATAGGCAAGCTGTCGAAGATAAAGGAGCAGAAAGCTAAGGTCGAAGAGAAGCTTAATATCGTCAGGGATCTTGAGGCCGGCAAGAAAGGACCGTTGAGTATGCTCAATAGTATAAGCGAGGCTATTCCCGACCTGGCCTGGGTGGAGTCGCTGAAGGGGAGTGGTAACAGCATAGTGCTTTCCGGCTTTGCAGCGACGGAGGGTGTGGTGGCGGACTTCATGAGAGGACTCGAGCGGTTTCCTGAACTCGGCAGCGTGGAGCTTGAGATCGTACAGAAATCCAAAAAGAAGAATTACGACGTGGTCTCCTTCACCATAAGGCTGAAAAAGGAGAGGAAAGAGACCTGAGCCATGGCGTTAGATATTAAAAATATCAAACTGGACTCTGTGATGAAGCTCTCCCTCTCCAGGAAGCTGATCATCCTGGCCATTATCCACCTGGTATTTATAGGGCTGTACTACCAATTTCTCTATAGGCCGAAGACGAGTGAGATAGCCAAATTAAGGGGTGACCTGGCGACTTTGGAGACAAAGATAGCCGAGAGCAGGAGGATTGCGGCCGATATTCCGAAATTCGAGAGAAAGAGGCAGGAACTCGAGGTCAAACTTAAAGAGGCGCTCACGCAACTGCCCAATAAGAGGGAGATACCAAGTCTTATACAGAGTATATCCAGTGCGGCCCAGGAGTCCGGCCTTGATATAGTCACCTTTAAGCCTCTGTCTGAGAGGGTGAAGGGCTTCTATGCCGAGGTGCCTGTGAGTATGAAGGTGAGCGGCGAGTTTGAAAATCTGTACAGGTTCTACATGCGGGTTGAAGCTATGCCGCGAATCGTCAATATCAGCGGGCTAAATATAAAGTCTAAGACCCTGAAGGACCAAATAACCCTCTCAGCCGATTTTCAGGCCACGACGTTCAGATTTGTGGAGCGGTCGGAGGGTGACAGTGGCAAAAAGAAAAAGAAGAAGAAAAAGAGAAAGAAATAGCGATGCACAAGATATTTAGAGGCTATATTTGCCTACTGGCCCTCATCCTCCTTGTGATCTCCTGTGGTAAGAAGGAGTCCAAGGCTCCGGAAGGGGTTGTAAAGAGGATACACCAGCCCAAGGCTTCCATCCCACCGAAACCGGGAGAAGGCGCCCAGGCGGTAATGGACCGGTCATTCTTTCAGTTGCCGGAAAGGAACCCATTCAGGACCTATATCGTACAGTCAGCCCCGGAGGAGGTGTTCGAACCGAAGATCCCCCTTCAGAGGTATGAACTGAGTCAACTGAGATTGGTCGCGGTCGTATGGGGTATTCCCACCCCGGTTGGCATGATCGAGACGCCGGACGGAAAGGGGTATACCGTGAAGAGAGGCGATCTTGTCGGCAACAAGAATGGCAGGGTGGTGAGTATAACGGAGAACAGTATAGTGATTGAAGAGAAAAGAAAGGGATTTGTGCCGGGTGATATAAAAGTGAGTAGATTTACCCTAAGCTTACCGTTGCCAAAAGAATAGGAGGCAAGATGAGTTTATTGAGATACACTGGACGGGAGTCCGGCAGAGGAAATAAAGGTGCAGGGAGGAGTCCCACCCCCTATAAGTCCATAGTTGTCTACTTTATACTTGCTCTCCTCTTTGTGGCGGGTGGTTGCGGACCGAAGAGAGCCGTCGAGGAGGATGTACTTGTTGCACCGGAGGGTAAGACGGTCATAAGCGAATTGGCGATAGAGGGCATAGGGGTGGAGGATAGTGGAGATACGATCCTCATAGAGGCCTCTGACAGATTCAAATATACCGCCTTCAGGTTGACCGACCCCCCTAGGCTGATTATAGACATCCCTGGTGTGAGTATGGACTTGCTTGCCGGGTCTATGGATATCGGGAACCGGTATATCGCCAGGATCACAACATCCACCTATGGTGAAGGCAGGAGGAAGATAGGCAGGGTCGAGATCGTCCTCAACGAGGGGATTGATTATGAGTTGAGCCTTGAAAAAAATACGCTGAAGGTTGCTCTTTCAGGTCTCGGTATAGAGGAGGTAATGGACCTTCACATGGAGGACGACGCTGTGCAAGGGGATATTCCGTTCGAGCTTACAGGCCATGGGGCGCCGGTGCCGGGGGATGTGGCGCCTTCGGATATGGAATATGCAGGGGACGGGTTCGCAGTGGAGGATGGTGGTCCTGGCACAGATGAAGATGGTGGTGCCAAATATGACGGAGAAGAGTCTGGGGGCGACTCAATACACGAGAAGAGTACGGAAGACCGGTTTGTGGTCGAGGAGGTTGAGGGGAACGGTGAGGAAGATCCCGTGGTAGAGGAAGATGCGGATATCATGGCGGTGAAGGAGGTGCTCGCTTCGTCCTCTGGTAGTGAAGGGAGTATTGAGGCAACAAAATTATTGGGAATCGAGACGTATAGGGGCGATGGTGCCCCTCTGGTTAAGATCGTTACCGATGGTTCGGTTGGCAGTTATGACTCCTTTACACTTGCAAACCCTTCAAGACTTGTTATAGATATATGGGGGGTAGTGAGTTCTATGGGTAAGGGGGCGATAGGTGCAGGATACGATAATCTTGACAGGATAAGGGTTGGAAGACATCCCGACAAGACAAGGGTGGTTATAGATTCTGCATTGGCAAGGGAATCCGGTTATTCAATCGACAAGATGGATGACGGGCTCCTGGTCAGGCTTGATACAGCCGCTCATGTGGTCCGGTCGGTGTCGCTTAAAGAGGCTGAACCGCGTATAGATATAGAGGAGCTGTCTCTTATACACATCTGACG
>WGFD01000031.1 GCA_015492395.1 Deltaproteobacteria bacterium
CTGGACCATATCCCGTAAACCTCTTCAAATCTCATCTTCCTGACCTCCTGTAGCAGTTCTGTTCGTCTCATGGCTTCTCCTTTCAGGAGATAACCATACACCGGACAATTCACGTGCTGCAACTCCGGACAGTTTACGTGTTACTAACATTCAAGAAAAGAAACCTTGACAACCATGGCACTATATGCTAGGAATTTGATTCGAAAGGGCTTAATCCACCTTCGCCGTCTATTCACCAGGAATCTTTGGTAATCTCCAGTGAGAGGGGCGGCCGGGAAGGCTTTTTGGATAATCAAATATACTATGACTCACCTCTGCTCAGAGCAAACCAGGGGAAACCCTGGGACGCAGAGCAACGGGACTAAAGAGACAGTAAGCAGCGAACTATGGATTATTGCGTGGGGTCAGGGGCGTAGATAGACTACACGCTGAACGCTGCCATAGACATGTACTGTGCTTCAACGTCCGCCGAGCCGCCAGGGGAACCAACCCCTGGCGGCTTTTTGTTTTGAAATATGTGTGGTAAACGGCAAGTAAAAGACCCAATCAACACAGGAGGGCATATGATGAAGAACCTAAGATTCATGGCGCTATTCCTTGCGCTGTCGATCCTTGTCAGTTGTGGCACCGGAGTACCCGGCGGCGACAACGCCTCAGATGGTGGTTCCGCTGGAGGAAGCCTCAGCAGCGTTAATATCTCAAAAATCAGCTCAGATGACTATAACGCCCTTTCGAGCGAAGAGAAGTACAGGGTCGCCAACAAATTAATGGCCACTCTGTTCAAAGGGATCGCCGTAAAGGACTTCTTTAACATCCAAGCCGGCATGGATAACCTCACGCTGGCCAACGGCGTCGATTTTATAGCGAATATCGACACCGCCTTAACTCAAGTGCTTGTCGATAAAGATATCCATCTATCCAGAATCGACAACAAATACGAGTTTGACTCTGCCATGCGGCCCCAGCAATACCCCATGGCAATGCTCTTCGAGCTTCCCGTGAGTAAGGATTTCTTCGACTATTGGATGGCCTATAAGCTCGCCAATACCATCCTATTTTCACCTGCGGTAGAGCTAGATTCCGTTTACTACACGGATATACAGCGTGTATTCTACAGGTTGAGTAGTATGGTCGGAGAGGACAGGACTATCCGGGACATCGTGTATGAGCATATGGTCTCCCAGGAAAACTGGCGCAGATTCCGTTCCCCAGAAGACAACACCAGGGAGATGGTGGAGATATTTCTGGCACGGTTCATCGACGAAGAGGTGCCAAAGGCGGCCGCTGCCTGCAAGAACTGGTACCTGACAGACGATTCCCAGGACTACCAACTGATGATAGACTATGACAGCAACACCGAACCCCAGTATGTCCTGGATACCGTAGTGATCAGTTGTTATGATTTTTACCGGGCCGTTTCCGAACATGCCGACCTGATCCCAAGGATCACATCTATACTGGTGAACACCTTCTTCGCCACATACCCGGACGACAAGAAGGCACAGATGGTAAGCGAAATCGTCGGCGCCAATCCGAACACGTTCAGGCAACTGTTTTCAACGATTATCCTCTCCAAGGAATACCTGCTGAACAATGAACGTCCAAAGGCCTATGAGGAAACGTTCTTCAATCTTGCCGGACGCATCGACTGGTACGCCCCCAGGCGATTCTTCCAGCACCTGAACAGACCATCGAGCTACTACTCATCCATCGAGACCCTGCACGAAATGAAGCAGGCATCCATGACCTATAAACTGGGACGCCCTGGGGCAGTACCCCTGGACTCCCTCAGTTTCTCTTATTATCACAAGTCGGTGAGAGAGAGGTCCTTGATAGACAGGAAGACGAATCCCTTCAGTTCCAGTGACGGGGGGTGGCAGGCAGATTTTATCGATGTAGACCTGGAGGGAAGCGAGTTCATACACTACCTCTTTCTATCCGCAATATCGAGAAGGGCCACCGGCAATGAATTATCGACGCTTAATCAGATTATAGAGTCAATGGGGCATGGTGGGGATAAGATGAAGCAGGCCATGATAGTGCTGGACTATTGTTCCAGGCTTGCAGAGTTATACGCCTTCCGGGCGATCACTTGACCACCGGCCGGATATCCTCATAAGACACCAACTATCCTTTCAATTCAAAGGGGGAAGTTATGGACAGAAGGAGCTTTCTAAGGTTAATGTGTGCCCTTGGTGTATCGCTGACATTTCCATCCATCTTCTGGAGGAGGACCGCGAAGGCCTCACTGCCACCGGGGATCAACTACGCAAGACCCCAGGCATTGCCACAAGTAATCAATATCTTTCTTTACGGGGGACCATCCGAACTGGCGGCCAACCTGACCAATATAGAAGAGATCGACGCAAGCTCGCAGAACCCTTATCCGAGCGGCATTGTGCCAAGCCGCGGCGGCGGTGGCATTACCGCCAATAACTTCTGGAGGGCCGCCGGGGGAGACATCATGGAGGAACTCGTAGGGGGCGGGGACATGTCCATCTACCGGACCATCCACCGTGTGAAGGATGACAACAAGGGCCACGGCCTCAGTGTAAACCAGAATCTGGTCGGCAATCTGGATGCCTCCGCTCCGGGGATCGCAACTACGCTGGCGGCCGTACTACTGGAAAACGACGCCTTCGGCAAACCGGTCGACGAGTTGAATCTGCCATTCGTATCCTTTGAAGGTGATTCCACGTTATTCAACCTGGGGGATCTGGATATACCTCTGACACTCAGACCTATCGCCATGGACTCAAACTTCAGCAACCCCTATGAACGCTCCGGCAACAGCTACATTGACGATACCGCCGATGCGGACCTCGAAAACCTGGCCCGTCAAGTATCCTCGGCGTTCGGAGAGAAGCACCGCAAGATCAACGACGCATTCGCCAAAAGGGCCGAATTGGCAGATTTTGTAGCCAACAGCTTCAATCGCACTACAGTTGACGCCAACCTGCCCTATGGAAATCCATCCGACCCCGACACTGATAACAGTGGCAAACTGGTATATCCAGACACCAACTTCGGCAACCTGCTCAAATCGGCCGTGAGTCTCGCTGTCAGCAATCCCGATACCGTCTTCATCAGTTTGGGCAGCGGCGGTTTGGGAGGCTGGGATGATCATTCTGAGTCGACCAGCAAATATCCAGGCAGGATGCAGGAGTTGATGGCAGCGCTGCGCTGCGCCGTCAAGCATATGAAGTGGATGACTGCACCGCGCCAAAATATCGTCATCAATGTTTTCGGTGACTTCGGCAGAAATGTGAACCTGAATAACGCAATGGGATGGGATCACGGCAATAATCAGAATCTATATACACTCGCTGGATGGGGCATACCGGGCCGACAACTTGGTAAACTCGTGGGAAAGACGAAGTGGACCGGCACCCCATTCGAAAACCGTCAGTTTACCGCACCAACCAATGACAGTTACCAATGCGAACCCTTTGCCATAGCCTCCACCATTTATCGATACTTTGGCATACAGAATCCAGAGCTACTGACAGGGGAGGCGGCCATTGACGAGTTAAGCCCCCCTAACGAACTCTTATGAGTAATGAATCGATACACCATGCATATAGAGTATACACAAACACAGAACACTCTAGAACAAAGCAGGCAAAGGCGAGAAGCGAAGTATATTTACGGCAATCAGAGGAATAGCACAGACATGCACAGTGATAACGATATAACGGCGCTGTATTCCGTATGGCCAGGTACAGAGGATGCAACCTAACAAGAGAGAGAACAGCTTCAAAGTCAGCATACTGTCATGAAAGTCTCCTTTAGTCCACCACCTCTTGGTGGCGTTTGTTCACGGTGTGCGTAAAATTTAATGGAGGCCGGCGAACGGGCAGATTGCTACCTCAATGCAGGCGTAGTCTTGCCTGTCAATAAATGAAAGGGGAAGTTCACTCTGTAAGGAACCACTGCAAGGCTTATTCTCTCTGTCTTTCTGACACCATGGATCATATCCGTCACTTCGCTATCGGGTATCGATGTTGAATCTCTCCAGTCGGAGATCTGAATCTTCATCAGGACCTTCTGAGGATCACCAACGGTCTCTGTGGCATCCAAGGCCATCTGTTCTATGAGGGAGGACACTTCATCATAGCCTACACTCAGTTCATCACTCATCTGCCTGTGATAGGCCATAATGGCATAGTAGTCGAAATCTTCTCTAACAGACTCTTCAAGGTTCTGTGACAACCAGGCAAGTGCATAACGCGGGTTTGATACCGCCTCGTACATAAGGTTTATAGCAAAGTCCGTGCCAGGCCGTTTCGCCCTTACAACCGCCTTCAATCTCCCCGCAACCTCCAGAAGCCTCCTGTTCTTCAACCACGCCCACTCCCAAAACTCCGGTGTATAGTGAATACGTCCCTCGCCGTCAAGCCGGTACATCGCCTCAGGATTGAGCTTGCGCCCTGTATTCCTGCGACAGAATGCCTCGGCGTGTGGACCAAAACCCTCGGTGTGCCTCAAAACGAGATCATCCTGGAAGAGCACACCGTCTATATCGTAATCCGCAAGATCGCTGTACAACGCCTCCAGGTATCTTACCGCCTCCTCGTTGAATAAATCCAAGCCCTTGCATCCGTTGACCTTCCCTGTCAAGGGATCATACCCCTTACAGCCGGCATCGCTTCTTTTCTCCATCCCATAGTCCGCGTACCTGGTCGTCATCCAGGCGAAGACCTTTATACCTCTCTCATGGGCGATCTTAATAATATCACCCAATATATCGGCGACCACCGGAGAGTGGCTGGTCTTAAAGTAGACGCCCACTTTGCTCTTTGGCGAAACGGACGGATAGATCCTGTCACCTCTATTCTGAAAGACCCTGATTATAACCGTGTTTATACCGGCACTTTTCAGGATATCCAACTCTTCCTCTATCTCACCAAGATCATTTCCTTTAAAGAGCAGCACCTGTACGGCCCGCATAGGTTCCTTCTCTTCTTCTAAAAGCCTGTGGACGGGGAGTTCCTTTGCCCAGATAATATCCTCTTCCTTGTTCTCTTTGGGACGCAGCATCGACCTGGCATCCGATATGAAAGCGCTATCCGGAAAGTTACTTATAAACTGGGACAGTTGCAATGCAGCCTCTTTACGGTTTCCCGCCTTCATATAGGAGCGGGCCATCATATAATGGGCGTCATCGATAAGATCGCTGAGAGGAAAGTCACTGATAACCCTGCCGAACTCCCTGGCGGCAACCTCATAGTATCCCTGTCTATATAGCATATTGGCATAATAAAACTGGTCGGAATCACTATCAAAGATGCCGGCTTCATACCCATAGGAGGGATAGACAAAGACAGAGAGGGATAGTACGACTAGAAAGATTTTACAGAACATCCCGGTAGATCTTCTACTGAAAGAGTACACTCATCACCTCATCTATTGATGCAACACCGATAAGCTCAAGGGATTTTCCCGCTCGCACCCCTTTCAGGCTGTCTTTAGGCACTACACACCGTGTAAAACCAAGCTTTCTGGCCTCCTTTACACGCAATTCCGCATGGCCTACCGCCCTGATCTCTCCACCCAGACCAACTTCTCCAAAGACCACAGTGTTGGGGTCTATAGCCTTATCCAGGAAGTTCGAGGCTATAGATACTGCTATCCCCATATCGATGGCAGGCTCCTCAAGACGCAAACCTCCGGCCACTTTAAGGTAGATATCCTGGTTTGCCATATTCAAACCGGCTTTCTTCTCGAGTATTGCCACTATAATCGCCACCCTGTTACTGTCCATTCCAACGACCGTCCTTCTTGGTACGCCTATAGCCGTAGGAGAAATAAGCGACTGGATCTCTACCAATATCGGCCTGGTGCCCTCAATACTTGATAACACAACGGAACCCGAGGCATCCACCGGCCTCTCGGCAAGAAAGAGGAGGGAGGGATTACTCACCTCCTCCAGACCTGAATCCTTCATCTCGAAGACCCCTATCTCCATAACAGAGCCGAAGCGGTTCTTAACCGCCCTGAGTATCCTGAAGGGGTAACCTCTTTCACCTTCGAAGTACAGGACAGTGTCTACCATATGTTCGAGGACCCTGGGACCTGCGATTGCTCCATCTTTTGTTACATGGCCTACCAGAAAAACAGGCACATCCATACCCTTCCCATAAAGGATCACCTGCGACGCAGATTCCCTGACCTGGCTCACACTGCCGGGCGACGACTCAAGAGATTCGGAGTAGAGCGTTTGGACAGAATCTATTACGATGACATCCGGCCTTACGGCCTTTACGGTCTGTATGATCCTCTCTGCCACAGTCTCGGCATATATAAGAAGTTCATCTGACAAGACGGAAAGCCGTTCTCCCCTTACACCTATCTGCCTGGGTGACTCCTCTCCCGATACGTAGAGGATTTTTGAGCCACGCCCCGCCATCTCCCCCATAGCCTTCAGGAGAAGGGTCGATTTGCCAATACCTGGATCTCCCCCTATCAGCACCGCGGAGCCCAGGGTCAACCCCCCGCCTAGTACCCTGTCCAATTCACCTATCCCCGTAGTTATCCTGTCTTCTTTATCATTATTTAATAGGGATATGGGTTGCGGGCTGGAGCCACTCTCTATAAGGGAGGCCCCTTTCTTTCTTTCACTAAAGAGCCGCTCCTCCAGGAGCGTATTCCAGCCACCGCAATCGGGGCACCGACCAAGCCATTTAGGTGAGCGGTACGCGCATGTCTGGCACGTGTAGATGGTTCTGATCTTCGACATCAGTTGGCAGAGGACCTCGATATAGTTTATTGTTTTCTAGCTCGAGGGGCCCAAAGTTAAAGTGGCGTCATATAATAGCCGATTGAGATACTGTACGGATATCATAGTCATTGACAATCCCGGGGGGTTACCGGCACAATCAAATAGTAACAATTAGATTATAATAAATATTAGCTCCATACACGGCCAGACATCTTAACCGTCTGCCTCAACTTATTTGGACTACCCATGCACGCAGCGTTAACCGGCGACAATATCCTAATGGAATTACAGAAGGCTGTCAAGGCACTTCACCTTTATCCTGTTGAGCATCCAACACTCAAGATAATATTGGAAAAGTCATACTCCCTCATAGGAGAGTTTCTTTCACAACACGGAAATATAGAGTGGTCCATAGATAAAAGGGGGTTTTACGAGGCCGGAAGATCCGGCGCAGATAACCGGCAGGGGTCACCGGAATTGACCAAGGAGTTTTTCATCAGGCATATCAACAAACTCTCCTTCTTCAATGGTATCACTGTCGACGAGTGGATGTCCTTCCTGCTCATATTCAAGGAAAGGCCGGAGTTCGTAATCTCTGCAGGGGGAGCAGGAAAGTATCTCTCTAAAAAGAGCGTCAAAGGGGTGGTATTGGGGGATACACACTATGATGAAGTACACAGACTTGCGGAAAAGGTTGACAAAGATTGTGAAACATCGGAGGATGGAGACGATATCATGCTCATCGGAAATGAGTATTATGGTGAAGACGAAGGCCTCCTGCTCGATTCAAGCGACACGAACCAAACGGTCGATGAGATATTCGATGAATTTACGGCACTGGATGATGACGATATCAGCTTGGAAGAACTCATCGCTCGACTCCAGGCCGAACCGAATCACTATAACTACCAGCTACTAGCCGGCAAGATTTTGTCTAAGACCGTCCCTATTATAGAAGAGATGGATTGGCCTCGCCTCTTCCCTGTAGTGGATATCTTCTTCAATGATACTCTGGAAGAGAAAAGCAAAGGAGAGGAGATACGGTCTATCGCACAAAAGAGCCTTCAGAGCTTACTGACCGACAGTGTTATCCGCTACCTGATCTTTAGAGTATGCAAGAGGGCAGAGGTAAAACGTGCTGTAATACAGGGAATACTGGCCACCACGGGGACAAGTGGTGTCAGGCTACTTATGGATGCACTCATAAGCCGGGAGGAGACCTACGCCAGGCGCCATATATTCAACACCATACTCCTCTTCGGAGAGTCGGCAAGGGGGGAAGCCGAAAGGAGGATCCATGACGGCAGGTGGTATATCGTACGGCAGATGGTGGCGATACTGCGGGAGATCGGGTGCCAAGACTCTCTCAGCGTACTTATAAAGGCACTTCGACATCCGGATGGGAGGGTAAAGATGGAGGTTGTCAAGAGCCTTGCCCGGTTCCCCGGAAAGGAGACATCGGATATTCTACTTGAGATAGTTAAGGGTAACGATGACTCGCTGAAGTTACAGGCAATCAACACACTGGGGATCTTGAAGGATACCTCAGCCATTGAAGTACTGGGCGATATCGCCCTTAAGAGGAACGCCTATGCCGGCAAGACCAAGCTGCGGAAGGAGGCCGTACGGGCACTGGGCATGATTGGAGACAGTTCCGCGGCGCCGATATTGAAGAAGCTCTTGAAGAAGAAGGTGTGGATAGGAAGAAAAGAGAACGAGGAGGTGCGCGCCCTGGCGGCCATATCTCTTGGCAAGATAGGAGGCGAGGATGTTTATACTGCTATTGAACAGGTGGCCAGACACGCCACAGGGCTTTTATACCATGCCTGTGAAAAGGCATTGAAGGAGATGAGGTAATGCCAGCCGATACAGAGCTTCTTGATACGGTGCTGAGGAACATAAACAGTGCCACAAGGAATATCAAGCTGTATCCAAAAGGGCATCCGGCCGTTGCGACACAGATCAGAAAGGCATTTAATGACATAGAGAACCTGCTCAAGGAGAGAAGGAAGGTGTTCATAGGCAGACTTAAGGATGTCTTGGTCTTCAATGAGGCCCCGATAATGGACGTAGAGGAGAAGATAGGCGACCTGCTGCTCCATATGGAAAAAAAGGAAATAGAAGGCATAATCTTCGAAAGCGGAACCACCCAAAAAGAGTTTGCAACATTCATAGACATCTTACTTGAAGATGACAATACCAAGGGAACAGCGCTCAACAACAAACTCTACGAAAACAGCGTCAAGTATATAACGATAAAATCTATACCCCTTGGAAAGAAGACCCTCACAGAGGTTTACATGGGTGCCCTGGACGTGGTTAAAGATGTAATAAATGACCTGCGCCTGGGGAAGGTTCCGAAGTCCGATGGGGTAAAAGAAACGGTCGTGGAGATATCCGAGGCAGTGCTGAACCACAAAAACACGATGATCGGCCTAACCCTGATCAAGAACTACGATGAATATCTGTACAACCACTCTGTTAACGTCTCCATACTGGCCTCGGCACTCTCCCAGCACATGGGCTATGAAAGAAACGAAATCATTATGACGGGGATAGGGGGGCTGCTGCACGACATCGGCAAGACCGGTGTCTCTGAGAATATCATAAAAAAGCCAGGGTCGCTGAGCAATGAAGAGTGGGAGTCCATAAAGGAACATCCCGTCCACGGATCGAAGATTATAGAAAAGATGAAGGGAATAGAACGGCTCATAGGCAGACTGGTATACGAACACCACATGGGATATAACCTCTCAGGTTATCCCAAGGGCGAGACATCACTCCACCCTCTCAGTATGATAATCACCATTTCAGATGCCTACGACGCCCTGACGACAATGAGGGTATACCAGAGACCCTACCACCCTATTGAAGCCATAAAGATACTATCAGGACTATCCGGCAAACACTTCGCCCCTGAAGTCATGAATGCCTTTATCAATATGCTCGGTGTCTATCCTCTGGGAACTATGGTGAGGCTCTCGTCCAACGAAATAGCCATAGTTACGGGGGTGAATCCCAGCGAAGCGGAGTACCCCTCCGTAAAGGTCATCATCGGACCGGGCGGTGAGAGGATAGCACCGCCATTCGAGCTAAACCTCCTGGAAGAAAAGGAGAACGGACGGTTCATCGTATCACCGGTTGACCCCCTAGCAAGGGATACCGATGTGGGTGAGTTCTTTAAAGAAGAAGGTTCTGCTCAAGAGATCTGACCGGAATCGGCCGTAAGCGGACGGCTATAACTTCCGAACGGTCCCGCCACCTCCCTATATCTCCAGATCACCAAGCGCCTTTATCGCTATGGCACGCATAGTGGGGCTCCCCTTGTAAGCAAAGTAGAGAAGGGCATCTTCGGCCCTTTTATCGCCTATCTTACCCAATGACTCCAGTATCTTTTCCACTATTCCTTCATCTTTTTTGTTCTTCAGTCTATTGACGAGTGGCGCCGTGAGCCTTGGATCTCTGAAGTTGCCGAGCGCCTCAACAGCCGCCTCCACCACCGCCTTATTCTCATCGTCGAGGCTATCCACAAGGACGTTTAAGGTCCTCGTGTCACCGAACAGGCCGAGGTTCCTTATGGCCGCCGCCCTCACATCCTCAACCTGATCCTTTGTGGCCTTGATGAGAAGAGAGAGAATCCTTTCCCCTCTCAGCCTGCTCAGCGCATAGATGGCCTTTAGCTTTTCCGCCTTCTTCCCGTTTTCAAGGCGGCTTTCCAAAGTTTCCAGATTCTCTTTGGTCTCGAATTTTTCAAGCGCCTCGGCCGCAAGCCTCCTGATTGTCTCATCCGGGTCTTTCAAGGATTTTATGAGCAATTCTTTCCTCTTATTCATCTCTCTATATCTACCAGATCAAAGCAGGAGTTTCAAACACTTTGGCAGGCCATGGCAT
The DNA here is from genome assembly GCA_015492395.1 of Deltaproteobacteria bacterium. GTDB lineage: Bacteria > Desulfobacterota > GWC2-55-46 > S146-70 > S146-70 > S146-70. The sequence goes on from WGFD01000031.1 coordinate 10,613, forward strand.
CCCCGCCCATCGGGTCAATAGCTCTCTGTATCCATAGTCGCATATCGTCCAGTGCCCTTGAACAAAGCGCCCTTCTCCTTGCAGCTCTTCCGGTCCTGGCTTCCAGCGGCCCGAGAATACCTAGATTGGCATTCATCGGCTGAAACTCCGCCAATGCAGGGTCTGATATATACGTCAAGAGCCCGCCGATAATGGTATTCCGTGGAGGCGCCACTGTCGGCAATCCGTATAATCTTCTCACGGCATTTATACCAGCTATGATACCAGTAGCAGCAGACTCGCAGTAGCCTTCCACTCCGGTAATCTGGCCGGCGAAGAATATCCCATCTCCTCTTCTCATCCGGAGGTCACAATCCAACAGGCGTGGTGAATCAATGTACGTATTCCTGTGTACACTGCCCAACCTCGCGAACACGGCCCTTTCTAGGCCGGAGATGAGCCTTAATATCCTCTTCTGTTCCGGGTACGTCATCCTTGTCTGAAAACCAACCATGTTGTAAATTGTGTCCTCCATATTCTCTCTGCGAAGTTGAACCACCGCATAGGGTCTCTTGCCGGTCCGCGGATCTATAAACCCCACGGGCCTCATAGGCCCATAGGCAAGGGTGTCCCTGCCCCTTTCCGCCATCACCTCCACCGGCATACACCCCTCAAAACAGCCCGTGTCTTCAAAGCCCCTTGGCACAACCTTCTCCGCCATCAGCAGTTCATCGACAAAGCGGTTGTATTCGCATTCACTCATAGGACAGTTGATGTAGTCATCTCCATGGCCGTATCTGGAACCCATAAAGGCCACCTTGAAATCAATAGAATCCTTATAAAGGATAGGGGAAATGGCATCGAAAAAGCTGAGCCTTCTATCCCCCACAAGCCTTGAGATCTCAGCAGCCATCCCGTCGGATGTCAGCGGCCCTGTAGCTATTATCAGCGGCCTTGTGCCGGGAACAGAGGTCAACTCCCGGCGCACTATCCTGACACCGGCCCTTTCCAAGGTATTGGTTACATATCGTGAAAACCGCACCCTGTCCACAGCCAGGGCCTTGCCGGCCGGTACATGGGTCTCTTCTGCAGCCATCATGGTGAGAGAACCGAGCAAACGCATCTCCTCTTTCAGCACACCGGCTGCAGAGTCGAGTGACTTCGACTTCAAGGAGTTGCTGCATACAAGCTCGGCCAAGGTCTCCAACTTATGGGCCGCAGAATAGTTCGATGGCTTCATCTCATAGAGCACCGCCTCCACGCCATGTCTCGCCGCTTGGTAGGCAGCTTCACAGCCTGCAAGCCCGCCGCCTATGATGGTGATGACTCCCGCTTTCATCTTCATTGTATGGGTACTATCGGCGTAAGATCTCGCCGGAGCGTATTTCAGGATCAATCATATTCACTTTCCAACACACCGACAAGGTCTCTGATCCTCAAAATACACTTGTTGACAAGATACTCCTTCATACCTTCTACTATCTTAATACTCACCTCAGGATCGATAAAGTTTGCAGTTCCAACCTGGACAGCGGAGGCACCAACCATCATAAATTCCAAGGCGTCTTCATACGTCATTATGCCCCCAATGCCTATAACGGGAAGTTTCACGGCATTAAAGACCTGCCAGACCATCTTCAATGCCACCGGCTTAATTGCCGGCCCTGACAGACCGCCGATGACATTTGCCAGCCTTGCCCGCCTAGTTTCGATGTCAACCGCCATACCGGAGAGCGTGTTAATCAACGACAGCGCATCAGCCCCGCCATCCTCCGCCGCCCTGGCTATGGTGGTGATATCCGTCACATTCGGTGAAAGTTTGACTATGAGGGGGAGCCTCAGGCGCTTCTTTATCTCATTTACAACTCTATAGGTCAATTCAGGCCTTGTCCCGAACTCCAGCCACCCCTCCTCCTTGTTGGGACAGGAGATATTCATCTCCAGAGCGGATATGCCATCCGCACCATCGAGAACAGCAGCTAATTCACGGTACTCATCGATAGAATCCCCGAAGAAATTAACGATGACCCTGGTACCGAATCCGCTCAGGAATGGAAGCTTTTCCTCTACAAACCGCTCAACCCCGATATTCTGGAGACCGATCGAGTTCAACATTCCCGCCGCCGTCTCCACTATCCTCGGTGTAGGATTCCCAGGCTTCGGTTGGAGAGAGATACCCTTCACCACTACCGCGCCCAACCCGTTCAGATCCACATAAGGCGCAAACTCTTCACCGTATCCGAAGGTGCCTGAGGCGGTCATGACCGGGTTCACAAGCTTGATGCCGGCTATGTCAACGGACAGGTCCGGTACCGTTACATCCCCTATAGCTTGTCCCATTCTATCTCCCTAGAATCGAAGACCGGACCATCCCTACAGACCATCTTATATGGTTGCACATCCATGCGGCCCTCTTCGTGTTCAGCGTAAGAGGGAGGTAAAGCCACTCTGACGGCACAACCGAGGCACGCCCCCACGCCGCAGGCCATTACCCTATCAAGGGAAACGTAGCATGGCACATTCTTCTCCGCAGCTATCCCGGCCACCTCCCTCAGCATGCCCTTTGGGCCACAGGCATATACGACAGAATCCCCCGTAATCTCGTCCGCAAGCAGCTCCGTCACAAGGCACCTCCTGCCAACCTCGCCATTATCAGTGGCAACCTTGACCACCAAACCCAACTTGCCGAAGTCGCCCAAACCCGGGAGATCTTCCTTACCCCTCCCGCCGAATAGGAGCACGGCACGGCCGGCCTCCTGGCAGATCAGCCTTTCAGCCAGGATATAGAACGGTACTATCCCTACTCCGCCGGCTACCATTATATGCTTTCCACGCCCACCGTGGAGGTGGAATCCCCGGCCGAGGGGGCCCAGGAGATCTACGCCGTCCCCCGGACAGAGCTCGGACATGAGCATGGTGCCCTTACCCACAACCTTATATAGTATCTCTACAGCGTCTTCCCCATTATCAGGCCTGATAACCCTATAGGCACCGAATGGACGCCTCAGAAAAGGATCTATCCCCCTGTTTACCTTAAGCATGTAGAACTGTCCAGGGGAAGGTGCAGTTCTACCACCGTACCCAAGCCCCAAAAGGTAGTATGTGGGAAGCACCTCCTTGTTATATATAACACGTGCTACCATCTCTTCACAAACTCCATGGCCATTACTATAGCATTTTCACCATTTTCATAGTAGCCCTTCCTCTCCCCTATGACATTGAACCCCAGGTCCTTGTAAAGCTCCTGCGCAGCCACATTCGATTTTCTCACTTCAAGATAGACACTGCTCGCCCCCATCTCCTTCATATTAGCCATGGCGAAGTTCATCATAGCCCTGCCTATGCCCTGTCTTCTATAGTCCGGGTGTACCGCTATATCAAGTACATGCACCTCATCATGGACCCGCCAGAAGACCATATACGATACCAATACATACGTCTCACCCTGCGGAACCTTTCCAACGAACATAAAGGCCATAGGATTCTTGAGCTCCCCTTCGAAGTGGTTCCTTGTCCACGGACGCGGAAAAGAAACCTCTTCGATCCGCATGACCTCGTCCAGGTCAGCAAAGGTCATGGGGAATATCTGCAGTGGACCTGCCATAGTTACGCTTGCAGATATTTGATCCAATCAATTGAAGCTCCCTGCAGCAAGCTGCGTGGAATACCTACCTGCGCCACGGCATGCAGGCGCTCGCCATACATGTTCAATGCACAACGTTACGTTACCGGTATACGCAGACACAGAGAACCAGAACAACGCAGGCCAAGAGATCACGACAAACCTAAGGGCAGCACAGGCATGCACAGTTATGACAGTCTGCATATCAATCCGGCAAAAAAGAACCACACAATCTCTCAGCAGCTTAATAAGGACCCCTTTATGGCAACAAGAGCTGCCAATTTACACGTGCGATAGCCCTAAGACGTATATATATTGTGGAAAACACTGGAGACTCCGTTTGACAAAGCGAGCATTCCCATTAAAGGCGAGCTTTTAACGGTAAAAACAGGCAGACCGTATTTGTGAAGATGTACGGCGAGCGCCCGTCTGTGTGCGACGCACCTGTCCGCCAGGATTGGCAAGCGGGCAGGCAGGCATTCCCTCCGGCCCGCTATGGGGTTAGCGGGCAAATATAATGTACCATATATCCCTTGCGCTCGGAAACCCCCTCTACTTTACTGCGGGGAGCTTTATTCGTCTACTTCTCATTGGCCGCAAAGATGACATGCCAGAAGTCTATCTTCTTGAGTTTATACTGTTTACTCACCTTTAGCTTGGCCTTCTCTATAAACTCTTCTATACATAGGTCCGACCTCCAACCGATCTTTTTACTCAACGGTGTAATCATCTCCTCCACCTTCGCTACAACCTTAAACCTGCTCTTGAAGTGATTGATGATTACCAGTGTGCCACTCTTCTTACAAACCCTCTTCACTTCATTCATAACACGGTATGGATCTGGAACGACACTTACAACGTGCGATATAAAGACCTTATCAAAGGAGTCGTCCTGAAATTTCAAGTCCATAGCATCCATCTGGGTAAGCATGATATTGTCGAGGCCCATCTGGTCCACCTTCTTACTGGCCTGCCTGAGCATGTCCTGTGAGAAGTCTATCCCGGTAACGCTGCAATAACTTGGAAAGAGCGGAAGGGACAAACCGGTACCTACCCCCACATCCAGCACCTTGTCTCCCGGTTGTATATTCATGGAGCCGATGGCATGCTTTATTCTAGGATAAAAGAAGCGCTTGAAGAGTGTGTCATATACCTTAGACTGCCCTCCATAAATCTTTTCTATGCTGGCATAGTCAAGCCCCTTTATATCTTTTCTTCTACGCCTTTTGATCTGATTTTCGTGGTAGTGAAAGGTCTCTGGCATCTATACAGTCTCCGGATATTATTTAGAAACCTCTGAATAATTCATCCCTGAATTATTCAGAGACGAAAAAGAAAAAGTGCGATTTTTCTTTTTCTCACATTTTCAATGACTTACAGCCATTGAAAATGGCGGCATATCCATGTGCCGCGCGGAAGGTCTGAATAAATCAGACCTTCCTTAGAATGGAAACCTCTGAATGATTGAAGCTCCCTGCAGCAAACTGCGGGGAATGCCCGCCTGCACGCTTGTCAATCCTGGCGGACGCAGACATGCGCTTGCGATGCATGTTCATCCCTAAAGTATCGAATATCCATGCAACGAGCTGTGGCTCAGGCATATCCAGAGGCACGGTCCACTAGGTTTCTGCATACCCACACATAACGCCACTTATATTTACCAGGGCAGCTTCTCTCCGACATAAAACCAGCGCTAACATACCAAAGGCCCGCATGGATACCGTCTCCTATTAATGTTTACGCCACCTCTTTATACCATCTAATCTTCGTTTATTAAAGTATAAATATTGCGGCGGCTATCACAGTAGTATAACTTCCATTCCCTTTCACAATAGCGGACTGCGTTACATCCGTCGTCTTAACTATCTTGTCGCTTATACGGTATATCTCTTTCTTTTCGTCCCACGCGAGGTTTTCATCCAACTCTATTCCGAGTGTCGAAGCCAGCATGGAGGCGGCAAGGTCTTCCGCATAGTCCCCAGCGACCGAATCGGTCTGCCCGTATGCGTGGTGTTCACTCAGGTAACCGTACAGATTCCTGTCGGTAGGAAGGGCACAACCGATAGACGCAACTATCAATCTCCTGGGCTCGTTACTGCTGCATTTGCTCAGCACACAGAACGTTATCTGGCCAGGCACCAGCTGCTTTAAACCCTGTATCTTGGAGATCCTCTTACACCCGGGTGGAAATATACTAGACACCTGAACCAGGTTCTGCTTCTCTATACCTGCGTCACGGAGGGCCATCTCGAATGACTGCAACTCCTCTTTATGTGTACCAACACCTTTTGTGAAGAATAATTGCTGTGGAACTAGATTCACGTACCATCTCCAATAAACCAGAAACTCCCCTATACATCCATTATAATGAAACAGTATATTCTACAACTCCTTAACACGCATCTTCAAGTTCTTTTTTCCATTCCACTCGTCGATGTAAGGTGAGAATACAATATCAAATCCTTCCCCCTTGAGAGGATGCCGGTCCGCGAGTCCATACCCTATAGCATGCCAGACACTACCACCTTGCCCGACCTTGAGTCTTAAGTGCCTCTCCGCCACTATATCAGTTTCCAGGATATGCGTTCCTCTTACACCAAGAACGGGCTCGGCATTGCAATAACCAAAGGGGGCCAGACGTCCGATATCCGTCACTACTTTTTGGTTGAGATCATTCAGTGCTACGAGGGCATCCACAGAGACTTCCGGGACAAGATCTTCGTCGCCAACCTCTCTGTTAAGAAGATCCAAGAATATCCCTTTGAACTTCTCAATATTTTTTGCCTTGATTGTAATGCCGGCCGCTGCCTTGTGCCCCCCATATCTTTCAAGCAGGCCACTGCACCTCTTCAGGCAGTCCAATATATCTATCCCTCTTACTCCACGCCCGGATCCACGGGCGGTTTCGCCATCGGAGGCGAAGAGTATCGTCGGGCGGTTAAATCTTTCGGCCAGCCTCGACGCAACGATCCCGACAACACCGGGATGCCAGCTAGCGGAGGACAGAACAATCCCCTTCCCGGAATAGGCACCCGACTGCAACCCTTCCGCTTCAAGCATGGAGATGGCCTCTTGCAGCATCTTTCTTTCGATACCCTGCCTAGTATTGTTTTCGCTGTCAAGCATGCGGGCAAGCTCCGTTGCCTCTTTCATATCCTCCGTAATAAGGAGTTTGACAGCCATATCCGCCCTTTTCAATCTCCCGGCGGCGTTTATCCTGGGAGCCAACTGAAACCCCACCTGCCTACTCTTCACGGCACCGCTCCTTATCCTACATACCTCTTTAAGGGCCTTAATACCAAAGCGAGCCGAGTTTGCTATTTCTTCAAGCCCGAACTTCACCAAGACCCTGTTTTCATCGACCAGGGGAACGATATCCGCGATAGTCCCCAGCGCCACCAGATCGAGAAACCGCTTCAGGTTAGGGATACCATTGGAAAAATAGCCACACTCCCTCAAACTGGCCCTGAGGGCAACTATTAGGTTGAAGGCTACACCCACACCAGCAAGGCCCTTGAAGGGGAATTTGCACCCAGATTGTTTCGGATTCAACACAGCCAATGCCGGCGGCATATCTTCAGGCACCTCGTGGTGGTCCGTTACAATTACATCCACTCCCCTCTCCTTTGCGAATATAACTTCATCAGCATTCGATATCCCGCAGTCTGCCGTAATGACAAGCCTGATATCTCTATGGGTAATGATATCCAATGCCCCGCAGTTCAGCCCGTAACCCTCGCTCAACCTTTCGGGTATATAGTAATCGACATCGAAACCCACCTCTTTGAGAAACGAGTACAAAAGGGCCGTCGCCGTTACGCCATCCACATCGAAATCACCGTAAACCGCAACCTTTTCACCTTTCTTCAAAGCCTTGACAAGCCTTTCGCAGGCCTTTCCCATATCTTTCAACAGGAATGGATCGTGGAGGTCCTGGAGGCTTGGCGACAGAAAAGAAAAAGCCTTATCACTGTCGACAAGGCCTCTATTAATCAGAAGTTGGGCTAAAAGCGGCGAGACATTAAGTTCGGAACTTAAACATCTTTGGAGTTCCTTGTTTTGTGGACTGATTTTCCAGCGCCTCTTCATTCTCAAGTCATGACACTCACACTTTTTTTACCAGATTGAATGAAATAGTATCAATAATTCCCGTCCAGGTCAAGGTGTTATAATGTCATCCGGACAGTCTAATACATACCTTACCCCGTCACGATCTTTAACACTTGACAAATCCAAGGGCTGCACTAAACTGTCATTGAAGCTCCCTGCAGTAACCGGGAATGCCCGCCTACACGGGGACAACCCGCACACGGACGGGCGCCACTTGGCATGGAAAAGACGACCACAACAGTTATCACCCTCCTCATAGCGCAGACATCCTTTGCGTTGGTCCATAGTTGTACCGCCTCACTGTGGTTCAAGGCCATTATAAAGCGGAGCTTCGGAGAGATATTTTTGACAATTTACTACAGATTTATCTATTGTACTGTCAGCTTCCTCATGACCGTTGGGTTGATCGTCCTCTACTTCTCTCTCCATGACGACAAGATCTACAAACCCCCTGTGTACATCCTCTGGCCCCTCCATGGACTACAAGTGACAGGGCTTTGCATCCTTATATTGTCTCTAAAGTCAATAGATCTATGGGAGTTCCTGGGAATAGACAGGATATGGAAGTGGATAAGGGATAGAAGCGCACCCGGCCACATGAAGATACTGGTCACTTACGGCATATATGGCTGGACGAGGCACCCCGCATACCTCGGAGGTATCATGATATTCCTATTGGAGCCCAACCTGACAGTGAAGACGGCCATCACCAGGGCGACAGCAGTATTATACTTTATATTAGGCACCTTCTTGGAGGATAGGAGATTGCACAAGGAGTTTGGGGATACCTATGAAAGATATGCTGAGTATGTACCCATGTTAATCCCCGGCTTGAAGCGTTCCCTGTGACCCCTTGCGAATCACGCTTTATGATGTGAGTAGCGGAGGAAGGCGTAGAAGCCCTTGTCCGGTAATGGAGTTATCTTATCAATAACATCGTAACTAAATCCTGCAAGCGATTGTAAACATATTGCAGTGTAAAGTCGGAAAAGGTAGAATCTCCAACAGGTTAACCAGCAAGAAAACCCAAAAAGGAGACTCACCTTTTC
>WGFD01000032.1 GCA_015492395.1 Deltaproteobacteria bacterium
CTCTTGGCGGAGCAACAGCTTCTTTAATGGCATGAGCTGTCGAAAACACCTCACTGAACGGAGGAGTCCATCCACTTGTCCCGCATGGTAGTCTTCGTCACACTAGCATCCAGAAGCCTTGAAAACGATGATCGAGAGACCTCCCTTGCGCCGAAACTCATTAGATACTCGGTCATAACCTGGCAGTCTATCATCTCGAAATCCAAGTCGACCAGCCGTTCAACTAGCTTTACGAAGGCTACCTTCGAGGCGTTACTTTCCGTGGAGAACATCGACTCCCCGAAGAATACACCTCCCAATGCGACCCCGTAAAGTCCCCCCACCAACTTCCCATCCAGCCAGCTCTCCACCGAATGGGCGTATCCATACTCATGGAGACGCATATAGGCATCGATCATATCACCGCCAATCCAGGTCTCGCCATCCTTTTCCCGGTGTATCGCCGCGCAACTCCTTATAACCTCTCCAAAGGCCCTGTCCATGGTCACCTCATAAATATCCTTCTTCATGAACTTTCTGAGGCTTCTCGGCACCCTCAACTCCTCAGGGAATAATATGAGGCGTGGATCCGGAGACCACCACAGTATAGGATCTCCCTCGGAGTACCATGGGAAGATCCCTCTGGAATACGCCGATATAAGGCGCTCCATACTAAGATCACCGCCGATCGCCAGGAGTCCGTTGCCTTCGGCATACTCAGGAGAGGGAAACATGTTCTTCTTTGATAACTGAAAGACTGTCATACCGCAGGTCGTCATCATACGGCCATGGCTGCCCGACGGTAACGCGCAGCCATGTACTTATAACCTTTCTCAAAGGAACAACCTGTCAAGTTAAGGCTGTCGATAGATAAAGCCGAGGTGGTCCCCCTTCAGATCGATATAGACATTGCCGCCCTTCTTGAGCTGTCCAAGAAGGATCTCTTCAGAAAGTACATCCCTTATCTCAGTCTGAATAATCCTGCCGAGCGGCCTGGCGCCGAAACGCGGATCATACCCGCGCTCTGCAAGCCAATCCCTCACACCATCCGATATGGCGAGATGAACCTTTTTGTGGCGTAGTTGGTCTTTCAGCTCGGATATAAACTTGTCAACCACCATTTCCATTACATCAGACGTTAAGGGCTGGAAGGTGACATTAGCATCAAGACGGTTACGGAATTCCGGGGAAAACAGCCTGTTGATCGCCTCGGCACCCTTGGACTGCGTCTGCATACTCCTATCCCCAAAACCGATGGCATCCCTGTCCATCTCCTTTGCGCCCGCGTTTGACGTCATGATGAGAATTACGTTTCTGAAGTCGGCCTTCCTTCCGTTATTATCGGTCATTGTGGCATAGTCCATGATCTGGAGCAGTATGCTGAATATGTCAGGATGGGCCTTCTCTATTTCATCAAGCAGAAGGACACTGTATGGATGTTTTCGTATAGAGTCGGTCAATAGTCCGCCCTGATCGAATCCCACGTAGCCCGGCGGGGCTCCTATAAGGCGTGATACCGCATGCTTCTCCATATACTCACTCATATCGAATCGGATGAATTTAATGCCGAGAATCTGCGCCGTCTGCTTGGAGACCTCCGTCTTGCCAACTCCGGTGGGACCGGTAAATAAGAAGGACCCTATAGGTCTGTCGGGAGAACCCAACCCGGCACGGCTCCTCTTGATCGCGGAGACCAAGGTGCTGATAGCCTCATCCTGACCGAACACTACTCCTCTCAACTCGTCTTCCAGGTTCCTGAGCTTATCCGTATCCGAGGTGCTGACATTACGCGATGGAATCCTGGCGATCTTGGCAACCACCTTCTCCACCTCCAGCAGACCGACGGTCTTCTTCCGCCTATACAGCGGTGACAGCTTCAGCAAAGCACCTGCCTCGTCAATAACATCGATGGCCTTATCCGGCAGATACTTATCATTTATGTACTTTGCCGAGAGCTCTCCGGCGGCGCTTAGTGCCTTATCAGTATACCTTACACCATGAAAGCTCTCGTAGTAGTCTTTCAATCCCCTGAGTATATTGATGGTTTCCTTAACGCTTGGTTCCTGAACCTCTATCCTTTCAAAGCGCCTGGACAGCGCGCGGTCTTTTTCAAAAAAGTTTTTATACTCCTCATGAGTACTCGCGCCGATACACCTTAATCTTCCGGAGGTCAGTATCGGCTTTAATATATTGGAGGCATCGAGAGAGCCTCCGCTGGTAGCGCCGGCCCCGACAATAGTATGGATCTCGTCAATAAACAATATGGCACCTTTTGTCTCCTCCACTCTCTTTATAGTAGCCTTCAAACGCGCTTCGAACTCACCGCGGTACTTAGTTCCGGCAAGGACTCCACCCATATCGAGGGCAAATATTCTGGAGTCCTTCAGGGTTGGAGGGACATCACCATCTTTGATCCTCAATGCCAACCCCTCAACGATCGCGGTTTTTCCCACACCAGGTTCGCCAACGAAGACGGCATTGTTTTTACGCCGCCGGCTCAAGACCTGAATCGTCCTCTCGACCTCCACGTCCCTGCCGATCAACGGATCGATACGGCCCTGCTCAGCCTTTTTGACCAAATCGACCGTAAAGAGCTTCAGGGGGTCTTTGGTGCGCTCAGGCTTGCTACCGGTAGAGCCATCCTCCACCTCCTCGTCATTATCCTCATGTGCAGGCTCTCCGGTCAACTTAGGTATGCCATGAGAGATGTAGTTCAGGACATCCAAGCGGGTGATACCCTCCGACTCCAGTATGTAGACCGCGTGCGAATCCTCTTCCATGAAGATGGAGACAAGGATATCCCCGGCATCCGCCTCTTCCTTGCCGGCCGACCTGACATGATCCAGGGCACGCTGTATCACGCTTTGAAATCCTATGGTGGGTTGAGGGTACAGGTCGTTATTCTCGGCTATCTTCGGCACGTACTCTTCGAAGAACCTCTCAACCGAAGACTTGATCTTTGTAAAGTCGCCGCAGTTAGCAATGATATCCTTACCCCACTCATCGTGAAGCACGGCAAAGAGGACATGCTCTACGCAGAGATATTCATGCCTCCTGATCTTGGCCTCTCGTATGATAGATTCCAGCGTTATTTCAAACTCTTTGCTAATCATACCTTCTCAATCACGGATTTTAACGGAAACCCGTTCTTTTTTGCAAGCCTGTGCACCGTTGTCACCTTAGTCTCTGCGATATCCCTGGTATATACGCCGCACAAGCCTTTGCCGTTATTATGTACACTCAACATAATGCTCGTGGCATCCGCCGGAGACTTATGAAACACCTTTTCCAAGATGTATACAACAAAGTCCATAGTAGTATAATCGTCATTTAATAAAAAAACCTTATACATAGATGGAATTTTAATCCCTCTATGGGTCTTGGCGCCTATATCCTCTTCCAGGTTCGGATTCACTCCACTCATGGTTATCTCAAAGCACATCGCTCTTTCCTATTATACTAGCACATTTATAAATAAAATACACCCACCTTTACCCGTCTTCAGACCTTTTCAATAATCGACAGAAACGAATTACTTGACTCAAAATATCCGTTTATTATATCATCTTAACAACCTGATATCGGGCGGTTAACTCAGTGGTAGAGTGCCATCTTCACACGGTGGAAGTCACTGGTTCGAACCCAGTACCGCCCACCAGATCCATCCATGCCCACTCATCTTCGGCACACCTTTCTGCCCCGGCGTGGCTGCTCAAAAAACCTCCGGGTGTATGGCGTCGAGAAGCGAGAAATGCGGTGCCACCTAGCGGATACGCCGCAATGATGGGCAGATAGCGGCACCTCGAATGGGCTTTTTCAGCACTCTGATGAACCACACCGGTCTTTCCGAAAACTGCTAGTGCCTTGCGACAAGATCTAAAACTGTATCTTCTTCTTTGTGAAAGGATACCCTATTGCGTCCGGAGCGCTTTGCCACATACAGCGCCTGGTCCGCACGATAGATCAGCTCAGCCTCACTTTCCTCTCCACCTGAGGTGGTCGCAACACCGATACTAATTGAAGTCCTTATAGCGCTATCACCATAAGTGATAATCTCGTTCGAGATCCTCTGCCTGAGCCGGTCAAGTGGAAAGAAGGTCTGGTTATCGTCGGTATCCGGAAGTATAATCAAGAACTCTTCACCACCGTACCTGAATACAACATCTTGCTCTCTCAACCATATCTTTATGCTGGAGGCGACATGCTTCAAAATAAAGTCGCCCGCCTGATGGCCGTAACTGTCATTAATCTTCTTGAAATTATCGATATCCACCATAGCAATAGACAGTTTCGTGGGATTGCGCTTCGACCTGGCAAATTCCTCACGCAGACGTATCATACCGGAACGCCTGTTATATATCTCAGTCAGATCATCAAAGAGTATAGACTCCTGGAGCTTTTCAAAAGACATCATTATCTCGGACTCGGCCTTGCGCATGAAGTAACTGTTAATGAAGAGATGGTTTCCCACCCCCAACAGGACGCCGAACAGAGGAATCGCGACAACATTATAGAAGAGACTATGGTCGAAACTTACCAGGAAGGCTGAAATAACAAAGGAAAGCAAGATCGTATTAATCCATATGAAGCGTTTGATATCCTTGGTAAGGCTAATGACCAATGATCTGGCACTCATATAACACACCCCTCTGTAGGCTTTAGTGTACTCTGGACTAAAATTATAAGCAATAATTGTGCCATTTTGCGAACCACATGAAATAATCTTCAATTATAGGTTCCTATTTAAGATATTCGGGGGTTGCCCGTCATTTTATTGGCGAGAACCGTTTGAAACAAGGCGGCTTTGTCCGTAAATATAAGAGAGTGAGCTGAAAATCTCAGTAAAATATCATAATCGAGTGGCAATACAAGGTTTCTGGTAAAATTGACTGGTTTTGGTACACATCTTGCCATATAATAACCGTCAAAATGCCTTTAGGGAGATAATTATGGCGATACCCGGTTCAAGCTACAGATTCACGATACGCATGAAAGCCCTGAATAAGCCGGGAATGGTCGGAATAGTCACATCAACAATAGGCAGGTTGGGAGGAGATATCGGGGCAATAGACATAGTCTCCGCCGGAGACGGTTTTGTCACCAGGGATTATACAATAAACACCGTTGGTGTAAAACAGAGCCAGAAGATCACCGACGCACTTAAGGTACTGGAAGGCGTAGAAGTAATAAACGTCTCTGACAGGACCTTTCTTCTGCACCTTGGCGGCAAGATCAGGATAGAAAACAAGGTCCCTTTAAATACTAGAGACGATCTGTCCATGGCCTATACTCCCGGCGTCGCCCGGGTGTGCACCGAAATCGCCAAGGATAAAGGAAAGGTATACAATCTGACCATCAAAAAGAATACTGTAGCTATCGTGACCGACGGTTCCGCCGTGCTGGGCCTTGGCGACATCGGGCCGGAGGCTGCACTGCCCGTCATGGAAGGCAAGGCCATGCTCTTTAAGAGGTTCGCCGGTGTCAATGCCTTTCCCATATGTCTGAATACCAAGGATGTCGAAGATATCATCAAGACCATAGAGCACATCGCGCCGGTATTCGGCGGGATAAATCTGGAGGACATATCTTCTCCGCGTTGCTTTGAGATAGAGAGCAGACTCAGCAAACAGCTCTCCATACCCGTCTTTCACGACGACCAGCACGGCACCGCCATTGTGGTCCTTGCAGGTCTAATTAACGCGCTGAAGATCGTCAAAAAGGACCTTTCCGAGATCAAGATAGTAATAAGCGGGCTCGGAGCCGCCGGTATCGCCTGCGCATGCCTGCTGAAATCGGCAGGGGCCAAGAATATCGTCGGGATCGACTCAACCGGCATCCTCTACAGAGGGCGGATAGACAATATGAATGTAGCAAAAGAGGCCTTTGCCGATATTACAAACCCTGAGAATATAAAAGGAACGCTAAAAGACGCAATAAAGGGTACGGACTTCTTTTTGGGTGTCTCCGCCCCTGATATACTCACCGTGGAGATGATAAAGAGTATGGCCGCCGATCCAATAGTATTCGCACTCGCTAATCCGGTTCCGGAGATCGATCCAGTCGCCGCGGAACCACATGTTGCCATAATATCAACAGGACGTTCCGACTACCAGAATCAGACGAACAACGTGCTATGCTTTCCAGGCTTCTTCAAAGGGTTGCTCGCCTGCAACGCCGCGACTATAAACCTGGAGATGAAGATAGCGGCATCCTTGGCGATAGCATCCGTCATAGGCCCCGGTGAACTCTCAACGGATTACATAATACCGAGCGTCTTCGACGAAAGAGTTTCTGACAGGGTGGCTAAAGCGGTGGTAAAGGCCGCCATTGAAACGGGCGTCGCGCGCAGAAGGCCGAAACAGACCGGCAGCACTATCCCATAGCTAAAGCCCCGTGGAACCGAACCCCCCCTC
>WGFD01000033.1 GCA_015492395.1 Deltaproteobacteria bacterium
ATTCCTTCGCCTTATTGGCAATATCAATGATCTCCGGTGGTGGTGTGCCCAGCTTTGAGAGGATCGAGTAAAAGGTATCACTATCCTTTACCGTAAGATCAAGGACCTCGGGCTGCGGCCCCTTTTCTACGGGAGGAGCATCATTCAGATATGTACTCTGGTCCTTATTTGAAGACGCATCTCCACTCAGGAACAAGAGGGCGGATGCCGCCAAGACGACCGTAATGGTCACAAGGTAAAGGAGATTCTTTAAGATCTTATTTGGTTTTTTGGGAGATACGTTTCTGATCCTACCTTTTTGCAGGTCCGCCACTCCTCACTCCATCCTGTCTTCTTACAGCAGCAAATATCACAAATTACTGGAATACTACAGCATAACATGCTTATATGTCAAGGCTTTTTAGATCTCTACTTGATCATATCTCCAGTGTCAGGTTGTCCTGATACAGCCTCCGCTACCGAAATGAGTTTCAATCATTACACCATTTAGGTTAAAATACACCATACTGTGATAGACAAACAGTTCCCATACTACAACAAGTGCCGGGGATCTTCAAGTTTAGTGAACATGCAGTTTATCGGTTCTTTCGTAAAAAACTGAAGTTTCCCTGCAATGAACAGCATGGCACCTATTGGTACAATAAAAGTGCACTTCATACTAGTGTCCGTCAATCCCCTAAGCAAGCTGCGAAGAGCTCTTGTGCCGTGCATCTTCAAGATCTGCGGCATGTCAAGCCGGAAGAGGAGTTGTATATGAGTAGGAAAAAGGTCTGCCTTACAAGTCTGGGCTGTCCTAAAAATCTTGTCGACTCCGAAGTAATGCTCGGCATCTTAAAAAACCGGGGATACCGGTTGACAACCGAAGAAGCCGAAGCCGATATCCTGATCGTAAACACCTGTGGATTTATCGGTGATGCAAAGGAGGAGTCCATAGCGGCCATACTGAAACTTGCAGGGTACAAGAAGACGGGAAGGTGCAAGATACTGGTGGTGGCCGGATGCTTGACACAGCGTTACCGGCAAGAACTGTCGGATGAACTGCCGGAAGTAGACTATCTAATAGGTACAGGGGAGTACCAGAATATAGCAGACATCATCGTGGGCAATCGAATGGAGCGGATAAATATAGGAAGACCGACCTTCGTATACGACTATGACACCCCGAGGCTCTTATCAACGCCAGATACATATGCCTACGTCAAGGTGGCCGAAGGCTGCTCCAACTACTGTACGTATTGCACAATCCCACAGATCAGGGGAGACTTCCGCAGCAGGCCGGTTGAGTCCATAGTAAGAGAAGCAAGAGAACTTGCCTCAAATGGAATCAAAGAGATAAACCTGATCGCCCAGGATACAACCTCTTACGGAAGGGACATGGAAGGGGATAACGGTTTGTGCGATCTATTGAGAAAGCTCGTTGGAATAGCCGGGGTGGAGTGGATAAGGCTCTTATACCTCTATCCGACAAGGATCAGCGACAACCTCATAGGTCTGATCAGGGATGAAGAAAAGATATGCAAATACATGGATATACCTCTTCAACACATCGATCCTCGCATACTAGGGAGTATGAACAGACACTATACGAGTACGGAGATATGGGATCTGATAGAGAAGATAAGGGGCGAGATAGCCGATGTGGTTATCAGGACATCGCTCATCGTAGGATTCCCCGGTGAGGGGGACGTGGAGTATGAAGATCTCCTGTCCTTTGTCAAGAAGATACGGTTCGACAGGCTTGGCGTATTCAGATATTCGAGAGAAGAGGATACCCCGGCATATGGCATGGAGGGGCAGGTACCGGAAAGGATAAAAGAAGAACGGTACAAAAGGTTGATGGAGGCGCAGGCCGAAATCTCACATTACAGGAACAAAAAACTGGTGGGTAGGAGATTGAAGGTACTCGTCGAAGGGATATGTGACGAGAGTGAGTTCTTGCTGCAGGGGAGGTACTGGGGACAGGCACCTGACGTAGATGGTATAACGTATATAGCGAACGGAACCGCCTCATCCGGGGATATGGTAGATCTCCATATTGTTAACGCGGGTGAATATGATCTTGTCGGAGAGGTAACAGGCCTTCAGGGGTAACGGCACTCCGAATCCAGGATTTGAGTCCTTTATGCAGTGTATCGCGGATTTCGTAACCATACTATTTAAAAATGACGGCAAGCTATTACCTCGTGGCTTGCTGCCGGAAGCCACGGTTTTTTACGCCCGGACCGGGGGCAATCGCTACAGATCGTCATGGAACAATGAGTTCCCGGCGGTATATACACGAAAAGGCATTGCATCGAACAGCTTTCCTCCAATCCGCCGGCCTCTCAGGCCTCTTTAGGTGGGATTAGCACCCTGCGGATGGGACTTACGTACACACGCGTCAGTCCATGCAATGCCCTTTCTCCTGTTAATATTATAGCACATAATCGCGGATGTGCAACCTGATCACCAAAAATCCTGGACATGCGCCCCGGGTCTTCCCCAGCCACCCAGTCACCTCATCCTCTCCGCCTTTTTCAACACATCCACAAACACGGCAAGCAGCACCTTTACCATATAGTACACCCCCTTGAAGAAGGTTATCGAAGAGACTCCGGCCATCCTCCTTTTCATCTCGACAGGCACCTCTGAGATCTTATAACCCATCTTATGCAGTAAGACCAGGGCTTCGACCTCCGGATAGTCTTCGGGATAACCATTGGCATAGAAGGCCATTACATCCCTATTGACCGCTCTGAACCCCGAGGTCGTGTCGGTGAGTCTCTGACCGACGATCGAAGAGATGATCATTGAAAAGATGCTCTTGCCCACCCTTCTTGCCAGAGACTGGCGGTATGTTCCCGGGATCATGAATCTTGATCCCACAACGATATCCGCCCGTCCCTCCAGCAAAGGTTCCAGGAGGGTCCTGACCTGCTGCGGTGGATGCTGCCCATCCGCATCTATCTGTACAGCCACATCATATCCCCTCGAGAAGGCATATCTGTACCCGGTCTGCATAGTAGCCCCGATCCCCATATTGTAGGGGTGATCTATCACTACCACACCCTCCTCTCTGGCCACCTCGGACGTTCTGTCCTTCGATCCATCGTTGACAACCAGTATATCCGCCTCCGGAAGGGCCTTCCTGACAGAGGATATCACCTTCCCCACACTTCCGGCTTCATTAAAGGCGGGGATTATGACCAGCAACCTTTTTGTATGCTCTTCCAAGCCTCTCTGCCTATCCAATACAACTAATCTTAAGGAACTCAATGTTTATGCACTCGCAAGAAGTCCGAATTCCGGCTCCATACAGCAAGCCACAGGGTTCTCCGCATGGAAGAAACGGTTCTCTTCAATATACGATCCATGACACCGCAAAGAGTCGCCGGACATGTCCCGGACGGCACAGCAAAAAGGGCCGGACACCTGGCGTGCGAATCATGATGAGTGAGGTATACCTGCAGGGACGTCACAACGATGAAGAATGAAGCGCAACACCGTGATGGACCTTTTACTAAGTCGTCGATACTATCTAACCCCTCCTTACATAACACAGGAATATAACTAAAGCCAGCATATAGGAATTGTTCGGCCCGGTCAAATATGCTACCATCACCCCTTGGAGTATATCGACCGTCACATTAAAATAGTTGAGTCCGGAAAGACCAGGGCGCCGATGGGGGCGTGGAAAGACCGCTGCTACTCATCAGGCCGCCGAAAGAACTCCGAACGCAGGGAGCCGGAAATGAAGAAATGCGGTTGCACGCCGCAGATGGACTTTTGAAGGTATTAGGTACGGACATGGCCATTCTTAAGCATCTAAACGACAAACAGGCCGCTGCGGCGATGCATAGTCCGGGACCGGCACTTATACTGGCCGGCGCCGGTAGCGGGAAGACCCGCGTTTTGGCCTACAGGATAGCCCACCTCGTCATGGAACAGGGGATTCCACCCCGCAGTATCCTGGCCGTAACCTTTACAAACAAGGCCGCGCGGGAGATGAAGGAACGGCTGGAACGGCTCATAGGACCAAGTACGGCAGAGATGTGGCTTGGGACATTTCACTCCGTCGGCCTCCGCATACTGAAAGAAAACAGTCAACTGGCCGGCGTGCCTCCGCACTTCACAGTATACGACAATGATGACCAGATCGCACTGATCAAAGAGTCTATAAAGGAACTGAATTTAAGCGAAGGATTTGCCCGGCCAAAGTCCGTACTTGCACACATAAACAGGGCCAAGAATGAAAACATCCCTCCAACCCACTATAAGACAGAGGCAAAGGACTTTTACAGGGAGATGATAGCCGCTGTATATAAACGGTACCAGGAAAAACTGCGGAAGAACTGTGCCTTCGACTTCGGCGACCTCATATGTGAACCAATCCGCCTCTTTCAGAGGAATCCTTCCATACTGAAGGATTACCAGTCCAGGTTCATACATATGCTTGTCGATGAATATCAGGATACCAACAGGGCCCAATACCACCTTATCAACCTTCTCACGGAAGGTCACAGGAACCTCTACGTCGTCGGGGACCCGGATCAGTCCATCTACGGATGGAGAGGTGCCGATATAAGCAATATCCTGGACTTCCACAGGGACTTTCCGGACGCAACCGTCTATAAACTTGAACAGAACTACCGCTCCACCGGATACATCCTCAAGGCCGCCGATTCGCTGGTCCGTAACAACCTCAAGAGGATGGACAAGACCCTCTGGACTGCAAGGGAAGACGGCGAAAAGGTAACCTTTCGGATGACGCGAAACGAGTACCACGAGGCAGAGACGGTAGCGGGGATAGTGACCGAGACCATGATCCGTGAACCCTCCAGGAGGTACAGTGACTTCGCAGTATTCTACAGGACAAACGCACAGTCACGTGTATTCGAAGAATACTTCTTGAGACACTCTATACCGTACACCATAGTGGGCGGACTAAGATTCTACGAGAGGAGGGAGATAAAGGACTCACTCGCCTACCTGAGATTGATAGTCAACCCCGGGGACTCTCTCTCACTTAAGAGGATAATCAATACACCGCCCCGGGGTGTAGGCAAGGCCACCTTCAATAAGGTGTCGGTCATAGCCTCTGAGACGAAGACATCACTTTACGAGGCATTCAAAGAGGCATGCCGAAGGGATCTCCTGTCGAGGACCAAGGTTCCACAATTCATACGGCTGCTGGAAGACCTTAAGGCAAGGCTCGACACCATGTCACCCCATGAACTGTTTCACACCCTGATAAGAGACAGCGGCTACCTCGAAATGTGGGAGAAGGAAAAGACCGATGATGCCGAATCACGCATAGAGAACCTCCATGAACTGGGATCGGCCATAAGGAACTTTGAGGATGCCGGAGACGGAAGAGGTCTACCGGAGTTCCTCGACCAGGTGGCCCTCATAAGCGATGTGGACGGATATGAAGACAAGCACAACCGCATAACGATGATGACTCTCCACTCGGCCAAGGGCCTAGAGTTCCCCATAATACTCATGGTGGGCATGGAAGAAGGGTTGTTTCCCCATGCCAGGAGCCTGGAGAACCCGGACGCGCTTGAAGAGGAGCGGAGGCTCTGCTATGTGGGCATGACCAGGGCCATGGAAAGGCTCTACCTCTTCGCAGCAAGGCAGCGGACCGTATTCGGCGAACCGAGGTTCCAGGGACAGTCGGTGTTTATCGACGAGATTTCCCCCGAATTCATCGAGATCGGCAACAGCTTCGGCCCCGAAGAGGACCGCAACGGAATATACGGAAGCGTCCGGGACTACCCCACAGGCCACAGTGACTACGGAGAAACAAAGACCACCGCCGATCTTCCCTGGCGTGTGGGGATGCGTGTAAGGCACCGCTCCTTCGGGACAGGGATGATAAAATCGGTCGATGGGGTTGGTGAATCGGTAAAGCTTACCGTAGCCTTCGACGGCGTAGGGCCGAAAAAACTTATGGTGAACTATGCCCCTCTTGTCCCGTTGGAAGATTGACATCTCTTCTCTTTTGTTTTATCATTCCAGCCGGATGTGCGCCTAACCCCATATTAACGGAGGTGCTGATATGAAGAAACTCATGAAGGCCATATGGCTCAAACCGCTTGTACTCTATATGGTGCTGGCATCCATTATCCTGGCCGGTATCCCAAAGGATTCCCTGGCCTACATGGTTCAATCAAGGCAGGAAACCTTCTCAAGGGAGGACGATCTGGGAAAGGTCCAGAGGGTATTGGAATCCAAGATAGTCGCTCAGCGGCTATCCGAACTGGGTCTCTCTATGGACGAGATCAACAGGAGGGTAGTGGCGCTTCCCGACCGCGATCTTCATACCTTCGCAAGCAATATAGACAGCCTCTATGGAGGGGGGGGCGCCATGGGTGTGACCATAGGGCTCCTCATTATCGTCGTGCTGGTCATGCTTATCCTTCAAATGAGCGGGAAGAAGATAATAATAAAGTAGTTTCAGGCCCATGGAGCTTCCGTAATAATGAATAACTCTGTTTTGTCTTGATGCCTTATATCAAGAGACTCTGCCGGACTATACCCATCCTTATCGTCCTTTCCGGCTGCTCCAGTATCGACAGGGATGTCCTTATAGAGGGTATAAAGGAGACTCCGGATTCAGGCTCATACATCGAGGGGGTTCCCTTCTTTCCCCAGGAGAGATTTCAGTGTGGACCCTCCTCTTTGGCAAGTCTTCTTGCCTTCTACGGAGAAACCGTCGATAAGGAAGAGATCGCCGGCGGGGTGTACCTGCCGCGCCTCCGCGGTGCGTTGCCTATGGATATCGTTTTATACGCCAGAAAAAAGGGGTACATCTCAAGATACTATAACGGCGGTATGGACGACCTCAAGACCCAGATATCCCTCGGCCGGCCTCTGATACTCTTTCTCAATATGGGCCTTAGGATCGCCCCAAAGGGGCACTATATCGTCGCGCTAGGCTATAGCGACATGGATTCCGTGGTGATAGCACACTCCGGCAGAGACAAAGAAGCGATCTTTACATACGACATGCTAGAGGAGCTATGGGAAAAAACGGGCCATGGAACCATCCTCATACTCCCCGAAGGGCAATGAAAAGGATACGCCTTGCCGCAATACCGCTCTGTATAGTGGCTGCTATAATAGCCGGGTGCACCGTCATAGTTTCCGAGGATCCTCTTACCATCGAGGAGCACAAGAGGCTTGCCTCCATATACTACGCGAAGGGCGATTTGGCACTGGCCGAGAGGGAGTACAGGGTCATACTGAAAGAGACCCCTGATGACGTGGATTCTCTCTTCATGCTGGGGAATATACAACTGGACCGGAAGAGGTACGGTGAGGCGGAGGGACTGTACAGAAAGGCCATAATGAACTCACCGGCAGAAGCACCGTTATACAACAACCTGAGCTGGGCCCAGATAGGTGCTGGCAATCTGGATGAAGCGGAGAATATGGCCAGGAAGGCCCTCCTGCTTGACCCGGCGCGGGACTACATATACCTTGACACGCTCGGTGTCGTCTATACCAAGAGCGGCAACTTCGGTCTGGCCGAAACGATGCTCAAAGAGGCGCTGGAGAAGATGCCACATGGCAAGACAGAAGGAACTATCAAGATATACAGACATCTCCTGGACCTCTATCGCAAGATCGGCGATATGGCGAAAGTGGATCACATCGCCGGGAAACTTAGAAGACTGGAGGAAGGGGTCAAGAGATGAAGGATATCCCGGACGTAAAGAAGCGGCTTATATTTGCCCTCGATGTGCAGACCCTGGATGAAGTAAACAAATGGGTCGACCTCCTCAAAGACACCGTAGGCCTGTTTAAGATAGGCAAGGAGCTGTTCACATCCTGCGGACCCGACGCGGTTAGGGCCGTTCATAATCAGGGGGGCAGTGTCTTCCTGGATCTCAAGTTCCACGACATACCAAATACGGTGGCAAAGGCATCTATAAGCGCCTTGAGGCTTGGTGTGGAGATGTTCAATATCCACAGCCTTGGCGGAACCAAGATGATGGAAGCGGCCAGGAGGGCGGTAGACGCGGAGTGCGGCAAGACCGGAACCGCAAGACCGATGGTACTGGCAGTCACTATACTGACTAGCATGGGAGAAGCCGACCTGAAGAGCGTGGGCATAGGCGGACCTTTGGACGAGAGGGTGGTAAGCCTGGCCCTACTGGCCAGGGAGTCGGGACTGGACGGCGTGGTTGCCTCTCCCAGGGAGGTAAGGCTTTTGAGGGAGAGACTCGATAACGGAATGATGATAGTAACGCCCGGTATACGACCGGCCGGCGCATCAAAGGAAGACCAGCAACGGACCACGACTCCCAGGGAAGCGATCAGTAATGGAAGTGACTATATCGTCGTGGGACGTCCCATAAGGGAGTCAAAGGATCCGGTTTCAACCGCGGAAGACATCCTATCCGATATCGAGAAGGCGCTGTGAGCCGCGTACTATACGGCATAAACCCTGCAAAGGAGATCATACGCCACAAACCCGGCGAGGTCAGGAGGCTCCTTTTAAGGCGTCACAAGGGCGGGGAGCTTGAAGAGATTGTAAAGATGGCCGCCGAGAACGGCATCACCATCATTCATCACGCTACCTCCCAAGAGCTGGAAAAGGTAACCGGCACGAAGAAGAACCAGAGTGTGGCCGTAATCGCCGATGACTACAGGTACGTGGACCTCGATGACATAGTCGACCCGGAAAGAAAAGGAAAGGGGCACGCGCTTATCCTGGTCCTGGACGGCATTGAAGATCCAATGAATCTGGGCTCACTGGTAAGGAGCGCCGATGCGGCAGGGGCGGCAGGCCTGGTTATACCAAAGGAAAGGGCCGCCGCGGTCACTCCTGCAGTAGTCAAGGCGTCGGCAGGCGCTACAGAGGTAATACCGATAACCAGGGTGACTAATATCGCCCGTACTCTCGAATGGCTTAAAGGAAAGGGGATTTGGGTGTTAGGCATAGAGGCCGGCAGCGAACTTGACATCTACTCCATGGACCTAAAGAGGGATCTCGCCGTCGTCGTAGGTAGTGAGGGAGGAGGGATAAGGCGGATTGTAAGAGAAAGGTGTGACTTCTGCGCATCCATACCGATGGCGGGAAAGATCCGGTCTCTAAACGCTTCGGTAGCGGGCGCAGTAGCGCTTTTCGAGGCGGTAAGGCAGAACAGGGATCGAAAGAGCGGCCTTAACGGGTCACATAAAAGAGGTTACTGATTATGGCACTGCTGGCAGGTATTCCTTATCATGCCGGATGAAGCGGCATACTGGTCGTTTCCTTTCGGCTGGATGTTGATCCTCCCGTTGTTATCGAACATGACCAGATTGCTGTGGTCCAGGGCGGAGTCGCCAGTGGCATTCGGGTTGCCGCCACCGTGTACATAGTGGCACGACAGGCAGAAGGGCTGCTCATCGCCGTTGATGCCGGAAGCCGGACCTTCGACATACCTAGTCCTGTCGGTGAGGGTGAACCAGTTGTTATTGTCGGCGTGCTTGTTGGTATCGGAGGCTATCTGGATATTTATATCTCCGACAGGGTGTCTCTTCCACGGACTGCCGCTGTTGTTGTCACCAGCACCCACTCCACCGCTCGATGCGCCGCCAAGCTCCGCATCTCCGCTCAGGCCGTAGAACTTGGTGTGACATCTGCCGCACCACTGCGCTATTCGGTTGACATCCTCTCCGGTGGTCTTATAGAAGGTCACATTGTCCCTCCTGAACTTATCCAGATTGGAAGGGCCGGTCGTGAGGTTCACATCGCATGGCGCGGAACTCCCATCCGAACAGTTCCCGGCGCCGTCCTTTCTATAATTCACTATCACACCGCTGGACTGGTTATCGTTCGAGGGGTCACCGGGATCGTAACGCAGGTTCCTGAAGTTGGCGTTTCCATGCTGATTGTGGCAGAATATACAGGTGAATTGGGTGCCGTCCGATCCCCACCTCGCCACGGCGTTCGCCCACCCACCGGGATTGCTGTTGCCCGGTGGTGTAAGACCACTGGTACCGATGCTGTGGCGGTTGAGCTCATTCAGACTCCCCCTGTCGGCAAAGTCACCGGCTGAAGGGACATATCCCGCTGGCATACTGCCCGCATCCTTGTTCCATATATCCGGCGGCGTAGGATTGCTCATACCCAGTGTGTTATTCTCGTGGCACAGCAGGCAGAGATTGACTATGCCGTTGGCCTTCAGAAGTCTCGTGTACGGCACGATTGCGCCGCCTGTGTAGGAGCCGGGGCCGCCGCTCCAGACCATTCCCTGTCCGCCCTGCGTGCCATGCATGACATGGCAGTCCGCGCAGGCGAGGGTCTGTCTCTTATACACATCTGACGCTGC
>WGFD01000034.1 GCA_015492395.1 Deltaproteobacteria bacterium
CCGGGAAAGACGCGCTCTATCGCGCGATAATAGACAGCAAGTGCAGTGATAATGAGGGGCAGCCGCTTCTCCTGAATCTGCTCGAAGGCAGGAGCGGACGCGAGATCTTTCTGGAAGTGGCCAGGTTCATCATAAGTGAACACCAGCGGGACCCTTCGTTTCTGAGGTTGCTGACTTACAGCGCCCTCGAGGGGCACAACCTGTCAGACATGTTCATGAGGACGCGCGGGATGGAGGTCATAGGGTTCCTGGAAGAACGGATAGTAGATCTCATCGAGGACGGCGTGTTCAGGAGGATGAATCCCCACCTGGCGGCCCTGGCGTTCATGGGGATGGTCCTCCACTACAGCCTCTCCCAAGAGATATATGGTATGAAGAGGTACCTGTCCGTGAAGAATGAAGATGTTATTAATGGCTTTGTGGATATATTTCTTGAAGGTATGAAGAGGAGGTGACGATGAGTGTCTTGAACGAGGTGCATGGAGAAGATAGGGGCGGGGAAGGGTGCATAACCCTCCTGTTGTCGACCCTGGTTATCCTGCTCTTTCTCATTTGCCCTTCCACCGGTGTATCCGCGGCGGAGAGGACCATCACGCTCATGGATGCTTACCGCATGGCCCTGAAAAACCATGAGGCCGTAAAGATATCCGGTGAGCGGCTGTTCCAGTCTGAAAAAAACCTTGACAAGGCGAAGACCCTTATCTTGCCTACCCTCACCGCAGAGGGTGCGTACAGGAAATACGACCAGCAGAAGACCGCGGCCACATTTCTTATACAGCCGGACGACACCAAGAGGTTTGACCTGGTGTTAAGCCAGCCGCTCTATCTTGGAGGCAGGGCGCTGAGCGCCAGGAGGCGGGCAAGGATGGAGGTGGCGGAGACTAAAGAGGCCCTTGATGCGACAAGGGAGGGGATCATCATGGACACCTCGCGGGCATACTTTAATCTCTTGAAGGCCGGGAAGGACCTCGATATAAAGGAGGCCGCCCTCAAGAGGGCAAAGGAGAGGAAGAAGGTCGCCGAGAGCAGGTTCCGCGTAGGCGGAGCCACAAAGGCGGCGGTTCTCAGGGAGGAAGCAGAGGTGGCAAAGGCGGAAGCGGAGCTTACTGATGCCGAGAGAGTGTTGCGCAACGCAAGGGATGTGCTCATAAGCCTGACCGGCAGCGGGGGCGATATAGAGGTATCGGAGCCTCTAATAGACTTCCCTTTGAAGGCGGATCTGGAGGGATTGATAGCGACCGCCCTCGAAAGGCGGCGTGATTACAGGCGGGCGGATATAGCAAAGGATATCGCCTCGGAAGGGATTCGGTACGCAAAGGGCAACTTCCTGCCGACTCTCAAGCTTGAGGGTGCCTATTCGTGGAGGGACCAGGACCCCAGGACCACCTTCTTCCAGAAGGAGACCCTCTTCGGCGGTGTAGTCCTCACCTATCCTCTCTTTGAAGGGGGACTGAGAAGGGCTGAACTTGCGGAGGCCAGGAGCAGATACAGGGAGAGAGCGCTGGAGAGGGCCGGGCTCAGGCGGGAGATAGAGCTGGAGGTGAGAGCCGCGTTCAACGATATGGAGGCCCTGAATGCGGTTATAGAGTCCTACAGGAGACAGGTTGCATTCGCGGAAGAGAACTATGATATGGTCTATACACAGTATAAACACGGTCTGGCTACGAGTGTCGACGTAGTAGATGCAGACACAATACTCGTTTCCGCCCATCGGGGGCTTATGAATGCAAGGTATGACCGCCAGGTGGCCATACTGGCCCTCAAGTACCGGACCGGCACTCTCTTCGATGAGATGAAGGGTAGACTGGCGGAGTAAGGTGGGTATATCAATGGGTGCGGGGCACCATTTTCAATGGTCCGGGAGGCAGCAAATGTCAAGAATAAGAGGAGTACTCGCCGTGCTGGTGTCTCTCTTGGTGGTTCTATCGGCGGTGGTTCACGGGCAGGCGAAGGGGAGGCCGGTGCCGCCCGCGAAGGTGGAGGTATCCACCGTCAGGTCCGGCAGGATCGCCCCTGAGAGCGAGTTTATAGGGACCGTCTACTACCATGAAATTTCCGATGTAGCCTCCGAGGTGAGCGGCGTCGCAGAGGCCGTAAGCTTTGAAGAGGGGGATAGTGTCGAGGCCGGGGATCTCCTGGTCAGGATAAACGCGGATCTCCTTGTGAAGGCGCTGGAGTCGGCCAAGGCCTTGCATGGACAGGCGCTGGCGGAGCTTGAGAAAGCAAGGGCGGACCTGAGAAGGGCGAAGGAGCTCTTCAGAGAGGGATCGGTCAGTGAGAGGGTATACGACGATGCCTGGTTTCTTGTCCGAGGACTTGAAGAGAAGGCCGCCTCCCTCAAGGCGGACGTGGAACGCCTCGGCATAGAGCTCGACAAGAAGGCCGTCAGGGCGCCGTTTGACGGCGTGATAGTCAAACGGCATGTGGACCGCGGTGAATGGCTGTCACCCGGTTCGGCAGTGGCTACACTGGCAAATAGCGATGTTCTGGACGTGGTGGTGGAGGTGCCCGAGAGGGTGCTGCCATTCATACGGATCGGGGT
>WGFD01000035.1 GCA_015492395.1 Deltaproteobacteria bacterium
TATTAAATCATGACGGCTTCGTAAAAAGTCAATCTGCCGTGTTGCGCTCCATCATTCGTCAGCCTTGCGTATGGATCTCTTTACCGTGCCGTTTCTGTTTTCGAGCCTTTACGAATTTATCAAGTCATGCGCCCCTTCTCTTCACTGTATAACTCGTAAATCCTATCCATTAACGCGACAATATCTTCCTCGGAAAATCCGAGTATCGATGCTATCTCTTTAGAGCGCGGTGAAAGTTCCACGGAACTCTTATGGCCGATCCCTATTGACAGCTTGTAACAGAAGCTATTCGCAAGATATATTATAGAGGTCAGCTTGAAGAGGTATGGGTCTTCTTCGTCAAATACCTCCGGCCTATCCTGGTAGTATATCACCTTCTCAAGAAAGTCTGAGAGGCGCCACTTTCTTACGGTCAGGGCGCCTACTTCTTTGTGGGTAAAGCCGAATACATTTTTTTCGGCCTCTACCATGGGCACATTATCGTTGTAGAAGCTCTGTATAGCCTGCGAAAACTTCTCCGGCATCTCATTATTCATAATCACCATACCCAGATTATGCATAAGACCCGCTATAAATGCGTCCTCCACATATGGGAGTTTCATCTCCAATGCCACATATCTCGACGCAATCGAGGTAAAGAGCGAATGCGCCCACAGAAGCTCTTCCGTAAGGCCGAACCTCTTATACACCCCACGTATGGAAGCGGCAAGCACCATGCTCTTCAAGGTTTTAAAGCCCAGCACCATAACCGCATGGCTTGTATTATTTATCCTGCCGCTGTAACCATAAAAGGCAGAATTCGCTATCTTCAGCAACCTGGACGCTATGGCCTGATCGGTATCTATCACCGCCTGTAACTGGACGGCCGTTGTATTGGGATTATTTATCATATCCATAACCCTCTCAGCCACCTTTGGTATTACCGGTATCTCCCCAACCTGTGCCACCAAGTCTTCCAGTTCATTAACCGCTATCATATTCAACCCCTGTAATTTTGCTAGAGTTATTTAAGAAAAGGTCTGTTCAAACTCCCTTGGACTAGAATAAGGCTCCGTCCATTGCATTCAACTCCGCCATCTGGCTGCCTGTCAGTATCCGGTCCACATCCAACAGGGCTACAAACCTCTCACCAAGCTTGCCTATACCCTCTATATATTCGGATTCCACGCCTCCGGTCATGGACGGCGGGGGTTCCACCGTCGACCTGGGAAGCCTCAACACCTCGGATACGGAATCAACGATAAGTCCCACCACCTTATTGCCGCTGTCTACCACTATGATCCTGGAACTGCCGTCACAGTCCAGGCATGGAAGACCAAAACGCTTCCTTATATCGATTATGGGGATCACCTTCCCCCTCAGGTTTATCACACCTTCCACGAAATGGGGGGCGCTCGGAACACGGGTAATGTCGGTGATCCTTATTATCTCCTGGACCTTGAGAATAGGGACGGAGAACTCCTCATCTCCTATCTTAAACGTGACCAGTTGAAGATACTCTTCCCTGTCGGATATCTTCAACCCCGCTGCCTCAGCCATAAACAGCCTCCTGCACCATTCCTTCTTTAACTATATCGGCAGTCACCTGATCAACTTAACTGGATAGACCCAACATCTTGTCGGCAGCACCGTCAGCTTCAGCCAGAACCCCATGGTGACCATTCCCATCCCCATCAGAAACCTTGAACATGGTAACGGTCCGCTGAAGATCCGACGCCAATCTCGCGATCTCTTCACTGACACTGGTTATCTGCTGTGTGCCGCTCGACGCCTCCCGCGTTATATTGGCCACCGTCTCCACATCGCTGCTTATCTGGTCGGCGGCTGTGGACTGTTCCTCGGACGCCGTAGCTATCTGCTGGATCATGGCCGTGACCGTGTCCACCTGCTCTATTATGCTCTCTATGGCGGATCCGGCCTCACGGGCAAGGCTGACTCCCTCTTCAACCACCTTCACCTCAGCCTCCATGCTCGACAGGGCCTTGCCGGTATCGTCCTGGATCGCCTTTATCATGCCACCTATCTCCTTCGTCGCCTTGGTGGTGCGCTCCGCAAGCTTCCTCACTTCATCGGCAACTACGGCAAATCCCCGGCCCTGCTCTCCGGCACGCGCAGCCTCTATAGCCGCATTCAGCGCCAACAGGTTGGTCTGATCCGCTATGTCGTCTATAACCCCTATTATCTTGCCTATCTCGTTGGAACGGTCGCCAAGACCGGCTATCACTCCGCTTGACTCCTTCGTGGTGTCTGCTATGCCGTTCATGCTGTCTATGGTCTTCTTCACGATTTCACCGCCGTGAGATGCCACGCTGTTCGCCTCCCTGGCCGCCTCCGCAGCCCCGGAGGCGTTCTTAGCCACCTCGACTACCGTGGCGCTCATCTGCTGCGAGGCAGTGGCTACCTGGGACGCGCGGGCGAGCTGCTCCTCGCCGCCGTCGGCTATCTGTCTCGATGTGGACGAAAGCTGCACGGAGGCGGAGTCCATCTGATCTGATGACTTTTTCATCTCTATTACAACATCTCGAATCTTCTTTATCATAGAGTTAAATGCCATCGCCATCTGCCCGCTCTCATCATTTGAAAGGATCTTAATCTCACTGGCAAGGTCACCGGTCTTCTCTACCCTCACCATCTTGTCCCTGAGATGGTACATCGTTCTGATAATGTTGTTACTTATCGTAAGCACGACGAATATAATGACCGCGAACGCCACACCAGAGCTTACGATGATGGTAAAGATGGCCCCCCTTATAGATGAGGCCAGTACTCGGGTCGCCTGAATACTCATCACTTCATACTCTTCAGCTAAAGATTTGAACGCCAGGAATGCCGGAGAGTCGTCTATCTTGACCGCTCCATCTATATCAGAGATAGATCGTCCTCCGTTTTTCATGGTCTGCGACAACTTAATCGCCCCTTTGTACTTCCCTGCAACCTCTTGGATCGTAGAGAGGGCCTGCTTTTCCGAATCCGTAAGGTCTGCCAATAGCGAGTATTCCCTGATGGATTCCGTTATAGCATTATGTTTTTCAATAAAATGGTCGGCATACTTTGACTTTCCCCGCAGGACAAAGTTTTTAAAGTGGTGTATAAGGCCCCCATATCCAAA
>WGFD01000036.1 GCA_015492395.1 Deltaproteobacteria bacterium
CCTTTACATATGAGACCAGGTTCCATATCGCCGCGTCACCGAGGACATCCCCCCAACCCGGCATGGCGGTTCCAGGAAACCCCTCCTTTATGGCCTTAAAGAGATCTTTTTCGAAGGGCAGATACTCTTCATAGGAGGAAGACTTGAGCTTAAAGGCACCGGAGGTCAGGTCCCTGGGGGGAGGGTTCAGGAACTCAGCGGCCGGACCGTCGCCATACCCATCACGTCCGTGGCACCACACACACCTCTGCTCGTAGATCCTCCTCCCCCTCTCCGGATTGCCCTGTCCGGCATACACTATCGCGGACACAACAAACAACAGAAGAAACAGTCCAAGAAAAAATACTGATCTTCTCAATACTCCTCTTCCCTTTCGGCTGTAGTCCTTGGAGAAAAACCGGTATAGTCGTAGAGAAAGAGTATCACCTTCCATATTTCCTCTTCCGACAGGTGGTCTTTCCAGGCCGGCATTGCCGAAGACCATGGCGATGACTCTCTTGGAAGACCGGCGCCTCCCGATGTTATCCTCCAGAAGAGGTACGATTCATTGAGCTCGCCTATAGTGCCGACCTCGGAAAAACCGATGGGTGGAGGGTTCAGTCCATCGGCATAGGGCCCCCTGCCATCAAGCTTTGCCCCGTGGCAGTAGAAGCAGTTTCGGAAGTAGATCTCGCCACCCTCCGCCACATACCGGTCAAGGTTCTTCTTATCCTCTCTCATGGGATTGGCCAAGCCGAGGAGGTTGTACCTCTTGCCGAACGCGCTAATGACCGGCGGCGGCGGCGGATGGGCAATGCGCAGTTCCACCGGCGGCTCAATGGCCGGTCTCATCCGGGTGTAAGCGAGATACCCGCAGGCCAGCGGCAGTATGATGAATACAACGGCCCTTAAGGCCTTCAGATCAGGGTCCCCGAACAACCTCCTGAGCGGATCCAGCAGATCCTCTTTCGATCCGTCGTCAAAGGTCATATATAGCAAGACACCTATTACTATAAAGAGCATGTACATGTGAAGCACGCTGGATGGCACAGGGGGTCTTACGGACTTCAGCAGTATATAGGGGATAACGATAAGGATTGCGGCAAGCAGCAGCCTGGGAACCGCTATGGTCGTCCTTGGACCTCTCATCTTCAGTGCCTGCTCCCCTTCCGCATCCCCTCAGGGATCTTTACCGTAATCTCGACACCATCACTGGCCTGCAGATAGGCGATGACCGCGTCAACCTCGTAATCACTCAAACCAACCGGAGGTCTGGTGACAACCGGCATCGGACTCTTCATATCATCGGTCCCCTTTACACCATAACCCTTCACCACATAAGCCGAAGGCTCCACCATCGACTCCCTCAAATAGCCCTCTGCCGTTGTGGCCTTCCCGCCGGTGCCGAGGATACCGTGGTCCCTGTAGTCCGTTTCCTTCACCCGTTCTTCCGCCCGAAGGGCTATGCCACCGGAAGCGGGCGCTCTTCCGCTATAGTCAGGCCTGTGACAAAGCGAACAACTGCCCTTGCCATGGAATACACTCTTGCCAAGGGCTGTAAATTCCTTCACCGTCATCTTCTCAAATACCACTCCTCCCTCTTCCGGCGGAGGGGAGGGCTTCACTTGGGGTATGACGAAGCGCGAATAGACCGTATAAAAGGACAGTACGGCCAGGCTGATGAAGATAACTCTCAGAAAGGGGGGCATTTACATCCTCTTGCTGCTTAAGTGGTTAATCCAGAAGATAAATATCATGCCACCAAGGAATATTATGGTGCCTATGGTCACGACGCCGGCGGCGAACCCTATATCAGGTGTAAACGCGTCCGGTGAATTGTCCCTCATAACGGCGTATACATGCCAGTGCTGTCTTATCGCCGACCTTACATAGCCCATGAGCCCCATCAGCCACGTGTATGAAACGGCCAGCACAATAAGGGCATACTGTGACCTGGGGGGAATCCTTCCCCACTCGACCGGTCCTACAGGCTCCGCCCTCCTGTACATCAGGCCGTTGATCACGAGGGCGAATGATATGATGCTGACCGTAGAGAAGACCTGGGGCACAGACTGTCCCACCTTGACATTTGCTGGAACCAGGTAACCACCTACACCGAGGAGGATGATATTAAGTATGCCAACCAGGAAGAAGGCCGCCAGGACGGTATTACCCCACCCCGCCCAGGAGACCGTCGGCCGCCTGTTGGACCTTCTGTAGATCATAAAGCTCAGGAATGTAAAGAGTATCATGATGTTAACGGCCGTATTCTTTGCCGGCATCAGGCCCAGCGCGCCCAGGTAGGGGTGGTATGAACCCCCGATTGCCCTTACCTCCCGCGGTGTCATAGCAATTGTATGGGGAGTAAACCATACCAGGAAACAGAGAACGAGGACAAAGGCTATATACTTCACGTATCCCCTGTATCTTTCCGCGCCACCCATACGGGCCATCCCGCACCAGAGGTAGTAGTTGGCTGAGAGGAATAGTATGCCTATGACAACCGCCTGGATGATAAACATCCACCCGAATATACCGCCCATGAGGGTCATGCCCAACTGCTGGCTGTATGAGTAGATCTCGGATACGAACCAGTAGCCCGCGAACGGGAGCGGCAGCAGCGCCGCTATAGCGATGATGTTCGCCGTATACCCCATCCAGTCATAGTATCCCCTCTCTTCATCTCCTCCGGCGCTTAGAAATCTATAGGCAGCGTATGCGGCCACTACGGCCCCTCCATATGCTATATTTGCTATGAACCTGTGCAGATTGAGCGAGCCCCAGAGCGGGCTGTTCACCATCTCCCACATGTTTCCCTGAAAGATACCCCTGTAGTCTACTCCGGAAGGCGCCATCATGAATGCGGTCACCGCGTTGGCCAGGGCCATCACCGCGGTACCGAAGAGATTCAACATGAAGCCAACGAGCAGGTGGAGGTGCTTCAGCCCCCCCTTCTCCATGGCCTTCCAGCCATAGTAGTAGACGTAGAGACAAGCGCTCTCGCCAAAGAACAAGGATGCATAGATCAGCATAACGGGCCCGAATAGGCCCGCTATATAGGTAAAGACATTGGGATAGAACACCACGAGCCCGAAGAGAAAAAGCCCGCCCAGGAGGGCCGCAAAGCTGTAGGCAAGGGTGGTTATTCTCAAGAACTCATGGGCCAATCTGTCATACCTCTTGTCCCCTTTCACAACACCGGCAAACTCTATTATAAAGACAAAGACCGGCACACCAAGGATAAAGGCGGCAAACCACAAGTGGAGCTGGGCTACCAGCCAGATAAATATGCGGCTGTTAATACGGCCATATCTTGGGTAGTCTCTCTCTCTTAATGCTGGAGCGTGAAAGGCAGTATCTTCAGCAGGAGGGGCTTCCTTCAATCCCTTGCCATCTGCCCCAGCGGTAGCGGCAACCTCCCCCGCCGCGCAGACCGGCACGGACCACCGTGTTAACGGAACAGATAAAAGGGTTATGAGGAGTATGGATAGTACTAC
>WGFD01000037.1 GCA_015492395.1 Deltaproteobacteria bacterium
CTTGTAATCACTGTTATATTCTTTGCAGGGCTATGGCCGATGAACTTCAACCCTGCAAACGAAGTCGGGTGGTTGGATGGAAGAAACGGCATCCGTTTCTATGGTAATGGGATTGTCTATACCTCTGACGCTTCGGATTCGAGTGCACGGATTCCCCTGAGCGGGGATTCCGTCAGTATAGAGCTTGTCGTTCAGCCGCGGAAGGAGCACACCCGTTCCATTGCATACATCCTGTCCTTCTGTGACACCGGCAAGGCCGAGAACCTCATGATCGGCCAGTGGAGATCCGATCTGGTCATCCGCAGCGGCGACGTCAATGCTGACAACCGCAGAGGCTTCAGAGAGATCAGCCTTGAAAGGGCCCTGCAGAGAGGAAAAACCGTTTTTATAACGATCACATCGGGGTTGAAGGGGACAGCCGTGTATGTTGACGGTGAACTCGTAAAAGAATATCCCGCCCACAGCCTGACTGATAGGAAAGGAGCGATATCCGGCCGGATTCTGCTTGGCAACTCCCCTTCCGGCAAGAACCCATGGACCGGGAATATCCTCGGCATGGCGCTGTATGGCCGAGAGTTGAAGGCGGATGCAGTATATCGTGATTTTAAGGCGTGGACAGAAGGTGCAACAGAGGTCCTCCTGCAGACTAAAGGAATCGTTTTACTCTACCTGTTCGATGAAAAGGCAGGAGGTTCAGTGATCAACCGTGCTGGAAGGGGGTACAACCTCGTGATTCCTGATACGTTCCAGCCATTGAAGAGGAACACTTTAGTCCCCATCTGGAAGGATTTTCGCCTGAACAAGTCCTATATTACCGATATAGCCATCAATATCGCAGGGTTTATCCCCCTCGGGTTCATTATCTCGCTTTTGCTCTACAACACTCGCAAAGCCTCTGCATCAAGAATGTATCTGACGGCCATACTTTCAGGAAGCGCGATAAGCCTCACCATAGAGCTTCTCCAAGTCTATCTTCCGACAAGGAGTTCCCAGATGAGCGACCTGATATTCAATACCATGGGCACAGCCATCGGCGTCGCCCTCTTCAGGTTTATCGTGCATAAATCCGATATTTTCAACCGCGATTAATCCTCTCACCACTTCACAGCCTCATCCCTCTATGCCTTAACTATCTTATCCCGTTCCTTCACTCCCTTTGTGGCATTACGTGTATCCACAACGAGCGATGAATGCCTTACTATAAAATCATAGTTATAGGCCGAATGGTCAGTGGCTACAACCACACAGTCATATTCCCTGAGGTTTTCTTCAGTAAGGGGTACGGACGTCATCTTAAGATCATACTTGCGCAACTTGACGGTACGCGGCACGTATGGATCGTTATAATCCACGCTGGCACCCCTCTGCCTAAGAAGGTCTATCAGTTTCAGTGATGGTGATTCCCTGGTATCATCCACATCCCTTTTATAAGCGAGCCCAAGGACAAGAATTTTAGAAGACTTTATGCTCTTGCCCCTCTCATTGAGGGCATGAACCACCCGGTTTATTACATAATAGGGCATGGATGTATTGATCTCTCCTGCCAACTCAATAAATCTCGTATTAAAGTCATACTCCCTGGCCTTCCACGTAAGATAGAAGGGGTCTATCGGAATACAGTGGCCACCCAACCCCGGTCCCGGATAGAATGCCTGAAAACCAAAGGGCTTGGTCTTTGATGCCTCAATCACCTCCCATATATCTATGCCCATCCTGTCAAAGAGGACCTTCAGTTCATTAACAAGTGCAATATTTACCGTCCTGTAGATGTTTTCAAGGAGTTTTGTTGCCTCTGCAACCCTGGTTGATGATACCTGCACTGTCTTCTCCACAATAGCGCTGTATAACGTATCAGCAAGCCTCAGACACTGCCCTGTATAACCACCTACCACCTTTGGAATCGTCCTTGTAGAAAAACTGTCATTATTCGGGTCTTCTCTCTCCGGAGAGTAAGCAAGAAAGAAGTCCTGCCCGGCCTTCATATCAGTGGCCTCCAGGATCGCCTTCATCTCCTCATCGGTGGTACCGGGATATGTTGTAGACTCAAGCACAACCAACTGCCCTTTCCTCAAATATTTTGCAATGATATCTGTGGTTCCGAGAACGTATGAAAGATCAGGCTCCCTGTGTCTATTTAGAGGAGTAGGAACACATATGATTATACAATCCGCCTCTCCGAGCAAAGAAAAATCAGCAGTTGCGTTGAATTTTTTACCTGTCAGCAACTCCTCCACCCTTGTTGACGAGATATGCTTTATATATGACC
>WGFD01000038.1 GCA_015492395.1 Deltaproteobacteria bacterium
GCGTGTATATGCATGCGGGATAAGTTTAAGTAGTCTTAATAAAGTTGATGTACAAGATTCAGAATCCTAACCACGCGGGAGGTTGCAAATGAGTAAAGGCGCGAAGACGGCCCTGATAATCGTAGGGGGTATCGTCCTGCTGGGCATTATCTTTTTTAGTTGGGGGATCGGCCAGTACAACAAGGTGGTGGCTATGGACGAGCAGGTGACGGCTCAGTGGGCGCAGGTGGAGAACCAGTTGAAGAGACGGTATGACCTGATACCAAACCTGGTCGAGACTGTGAAAGGTTATGCCAAGCACGAAAAGGAGCTCTTCGAGAATATCGCCGAGATGAGGACGCGGTACTTCCAGGCCAAGACCGTTGGGGAAAAGATTAAGAACGCGAATGGGCTGGAGAGGGTTCTTTCACGACTGCTCCTTTTGAAGGAGGCGTATCCGCAGTTGAAGGCGAATGAGTCTTTCCTTAAACTCCAGGACAGTCTGGAGGGCAGCGAGAACAGGATAGCCGTAGAGAGGAAACGATATAACGATGCAGTGCGTATCCTGAATACCTATAGGAGAACGGTGTTCGGAAGGTTCTTCGCGGCGATGGCTGGAATTGAAGCGGCTGAATACTACGATATCCCGGAGGAGGAAAAGGTGGTGCCAAAGGTCAAGTTTTGACCTTTGGCAGGTATTCGGCGATGTGGCTCCATGTAATAGAGGAGTCTCGAACATGCATCGCAAGCGCCTGGCCACCAGGATTGACAGGCAGGCGGGCATTCCCCGCAGCTCGCTGCATGGAGCTTCAATAGCAAACAGGTAACCGGCCCTTCCCGGGCCGGTTACCTGTTTGAGTGGCTGATATGCGGAATACAGTCTGCACGATTCCGGCTAAAGTAAGGAATGGTGAATACGATATAAATATGGCGGCTGCCGTACAAGCCCTATCGGATGCGTTGCGCCTTCAAGTACACCTCGCTCTCGGGGACCGGTATGCCTTGTTTCCACCGGTTATTGGGCGACCGGGTATGATACGTCTTGATGTGTTGCAATTTGCCTAGATAGTGGAGGTCCAGAGACCTTGACCGAATATCTCCTGCTCGGCCTTGCCGGCATAATAGTGTTGGGTATAGCCGCGCAGTGGCTTGCTTGGCGGTTGAAACTTCCGTCCATCCTCCTCCTCTTGATCGTCGGCTTCGCCGCGGGTCCGCTGGCCGGCTTCATAAACCCAGATGAGCTCCTGGGTGATATCCTCTTTCCCATCGTCTCGATCTCGGTGGCCATCATACTCTTCGAGGGAGGATTGAGCCTCAGGATCCCGGATCTGCGCAAGACCGGCGCGGTGGTACATCTACTGGTGACAGTCGGCGCTTGTGTTACTTGGTCCCTCTCCGCCTTAGCCGCCTACTATATACTGGATATAGACTTCACCCTGGCTATACTCCTTGGCGCGATCCTGGTCGTCAGCGGTCCTACCGTTATAGGTCCTCTATTGAGAAACATTCGTCCCGTGGGGAACGTTGCGTCGATATTGAGATGGGAGGGCATACTGATAGACCCAGTGGGCGCCGTACTTGCCGTACTCGTGTACGAGGTCATCGTCGCGGGAAGTTTTAACAACATTACGACCGTTGCCGTGGTAAGCATCGTCAAGACCATCCTTGTCGGTGGTGGAATAGGCATACCGGCCACGCTGGTCCTGATCTTTTTCCTGAAACGCTTCTGGATACCTGACTTTCTTCAGAGCCCCGTGAGCCTCATGATCGTGGTGAGCGCCTTCACGGCATCCAATATGCTGCAGCATGAGTCCGGCCTGCTGTCTGTGACGGTCATGGGGGTCATCCTCGCGAACCAGGAGACTGTGAAGATCAAGCATATCATAGAGTTCAAGGAGAACCTGAGGATTCTCTTGATATCGGGACTCTTCATCGTCCTCTCCGCGCGCATTACGATGGGTGATCTGGAGCATATGAGTGTGAAGAGCCTGCTCTTCCTCGGTGTGCTCATCCTCTTTGTGCGCCCGCTTGCGGTGGCTATATCCACGTTGGGGTCTGAACTGAACTGGAGGGAGAGGATCTTCCTGTCGTTCATAGCGCCGAGAGGGATAGTGGCAGCGGCGGTGTCTTCGATCTTCGCGCTGCGCATGTTTGAGGCTGGATATACGGAGGCGTCACAGTTGGCGCCCATTACATTCATGGTCATCATCGGGACGGTTGCGGTCTATGGCCTGGGAAGCCCTCTCCTTGCGAAGAGGCTTGGGGTCGCTGAGCCCAACCCGCAGGGTGTGTTCATAGTCGGTGCCCAGCCGTGGGCCGTCACCATAGCGAAGGTCCTCAAGGACTCGGGCTTCAAGGTGTTCCTCGCCGACATCAATCTGTCCAACATCTTTAACGCGCGCATGGAGGGCATACCAACGTACTATGGAAGTATAGTCTCCGAATCCATACTGAACAAGATCGATCTGGACGGCATAGGCCGCTTGATGGCGCTGACTCCCAATGACAGTGTGAATTCATTGGCTACCCTCCGCTTCGAAGAGGTCTTCGACAGCTCGGAACTGTACCAGCTGATCCCGCTTGGGGAAGAAAAGGGCGATAAGGAGAAGGTGTCCAAACACCTGCGGGGCAGGTTCCTCTTCGGCTCAGGGATCAACTACCAGTACCTCGCGCGCAGGTTCGCCGCCGGTGCCGTCGTAAAGAAGACGAAGCTTACGGAGGAGTTCGATTACGAGGAGTTCAAGGCCAGGTACGGGACTTCTGCAGTCCCACTCTTCCTTGTGACGGATACGGGAAACCTCCTAGTGTACACAACGGATGACCAGCCTGAGGCGAAGGCCGGACATACGCTCATAAGCCTTGTGGACCCTCTCCCAGAAGGGTAGAAGCCCGGATTCTTCCAACTCAGGTCTTTTTCAAGATGTTCCTGCCGATCTCCAGGGCCTCTCCCGGACTTTCGGCCACGAATACACGCCAGTCCGAGATGCTCTTGAAAAACTCTCTGAACTCCCTGGTAGCGTTAAGGAGTATGACCTTCTTGTTTGCCTTCAATGCCAGGGCGACCTCTCCGATACCGTCCCCGGACCGGAACCACAGGAGATAACGACCTCGCTGGTGAGGACGTTTATATTGTTCCTGCCACTCCCCATACCTGTAATGATTGGTATATCGACCGCCCCTGACACGCCGGTACGGTCACACCCTGGTATTATCCCAATGGCGATCCCGCCGGCCTCCTTGGCGCCCCTGTGTACGGAATCCATCACACCCACGGCCATGCCGCCGCTGAGGAGTGTCCAGCCCTCCATGGCGATCAGTCTGCCGAGCTCATAAGCGGCCTCTCTGTCGATATCCCTCGCCCCTGTTCCGGGGCCCATTACTCCGATGATGATTTTTTCCATGAGCAGCCGATTAAGGTGCTTCCTGTGGGTCCCTTCTATGCCTGTATTTCGGTGAAGACACCGATCCTTCAGGAACTTATCACAATATATCTATTAAAGTGAAAATATAATTATCCCGATAAAGATCCCAAGGTGCTGTTTTCCTATAATGTGTTGCAAAAAGATATAAAAGTGATAGTATTGTACTGGGATGGTTCGGTAAGTTGTTAGGTTGGCAGGTAAACTTATAACCAAGGAGGTCAGAGATGAAGAAATTAACAACCGTTTTCTCCCTTCTCTTGATTGTGATGGCGGTGCGGTCGGTAATGGCGGAGACATCCCTTTCCGTTGTGGAATCGGCCATCGCGACCGGCATCGAAGATCGCACCCCCGTCGGTATGGGAGGGACCTTTCCATCAGATGTGGAGAAGCTCTACTGTTATTCAAAGATAGCGGGGGGAGACGAGGGAAGCGTTATCAAGCATGTGTGGTACTATGGGGACAAGGTGATGGCCGAGGTGGAGCTGGATATCAGGTCACCGCTCTTTCGCACCTGGAGCTCTAAGAGGATAATACCGTCATGGACCGGCCCGTGGAAGGTCGAGATAATAGCCGACGATGGAACGGTGCTGGAAACGTTGGACTTCACAATAGAATAGGACCATAATCGACGGCTTCATAAAAGATCCGAGTCTCCTTTGCCTGCCCTAGCATCGCGCCTGTATGTATGCGGATACGCACAGGGAGGCGGGGAGAGGTCATTACGACGTACCGGCGGGTGAGCCTCGTTTCCGGGGATTCGCGAGCCTTGTATCGGAGGCTTTTCACCATGCGATCCGAATGCCGGTGTATTGTGGATCGTCATGTTCGATAGACAACCCCTTTTTATAGGAAGAGGTGTGTCTTCGATCGTGGTCTGTAAC
>WGFD01000039.1 GCA_015492395.1 Deltaproteobacteria bacterium
CCGCCACAAAAAGTGTCCGCTGGCAACGCTCCTGGCTGCCTATCATCCGGTATCTCCCTCCGTCGTCAAATCATCGTTGTTTGATACCGGATATTATATACCTCCCTTGGGATCAATGGGAAGACTTTTTCAACAGCCCCACACTTCCCATATTCCCTGCTAATGAATGTATAGAAGCCCCCCTCTACCCATGGCCGGCGGTTCGGCCATTGCCGGCTTCGCCTACACCCATGACAATGTGGGCAACAGATTAACCAGAGAAGAAACCGGCACAAGACATACCTATACCTACGATAATATCTATCGTCTCACAGAATCACCCGCTCTCATAACCTTCTCCTCTTTCACTTTTTTGAAAGAGCATCATGACATATATTTATTATGACGGGTAGATGAGGTTGTTTTGACGGTTACCCATCTATTTCCTTCGTGGTTTAAAGGGTGGTAGGCCCTTTATGTATTTATCTAGGATATCCCTCAATATTTCGAGGAGAGTGCCTTCATCGGCCATGTCATCCATGATCATGGCAAGCCGCGGGTGCCGACCCAATCTGCCGCCAGCCATGACACGCATGCCGACGCGCTCATTGGTTATTGAACCGGTAGGACATATCTTTTCACAATCACCACAGTATACACAGATCTTATAGTTGAATATGGGGATGGCGTCTTTTACGCAAACGGCCCCCTCCTCCTTACATACATCCACACATTGCATACACTCGCTACATGGTTCATCTGTAGCTACAGGGACCGCTTGACCGCTCACGCCGAAGTCTTTTATCTGTGGTTGCGGGCAGGAGTTGGGACACGCCGCCAGGGCGACCCTGAACTTTTTGTGGTATAGGAGTTTCTTCTTATCTATGGCCGATATATGATTACCTAGACCCGACTCATCGAGTAGCTCTTTTATCTTATCTGAGATATTTTGCGGATTTATAACGGCGTGCGAGCAACCGGTAGTCCCTGCTTTGCATATACTGATATCATACCGGGGCGATGACGGTTCTTCATCGTCTTCGTAAGGAACAGGCGACAGTTTGGAGAGCTTCTTTTGCATGGAGGATTTATTGGTCCTCCTTCAGATCCAGGATGCTGATTTTGGCCGCCACCTTTTCAGCAATCTTAGTAAATACCATGGCCTGGGGCGAATCAGGTGTCGATACGACAATTGGTCTTCCCGCATCACCGCCTTCCCTTATTTCGGGGTCGATCGGCAGTTCACCAAGGAGTTCGATACTGTAGCGCTCGCCGGTTTTATGTCCCCCCCCGTGGTTGAATATATCCGTCTTACCGCCGCAGTGCGGGCACCGGAAAAAACTCATATTCTCTATTATGCCTATTACAGGAACTTTGACTTCATGGAACATCTTGATCGCCCTGCGTGCGTCAACTAATGCGACGTCCTGCGGCGTTGTCACAATCACTACCCCAGTAAGCGGTATGGTTTGAACTAGTGTAAGCTGCGCGTCACCGGTTCCGGGGGGAAGATCGATTATGAGGTAATCCAGTTCACCCCATTCAACCCCTGTGAGGAACTGCTTTACTAACTGCATTACCATAGGTCCTCTCCAGATGACCGGCGTCTCCTCATCAATCATGAAGCCGATAGAGATCATCTCGATGCCATGGTTTTTGAGAGGAATCAACCTCTCCTCGGGTGTGGTCTCCAATGGGCCCTTAGTCCCCATCATCAGGGGAAGGCTGGGGCCGTATATATCGATATCTAGTATGCCCGCCTTTGCACCGCTCTTGGCCAGTGCCAGTGCGAGATTGACGGAGACGGTGGACTTTCCTACTCCACCCTTTCCGCTAGCCACCGCTATGGTATTGCGCACATTGGGAATGGAGATCTTTTCAGGTAGTCCCTTCGACACAGGGACGTCGGACCGCACCTCGATCTTGACGTCCTTTACGCCAGGTATGGCGAGGACAGCCTCCTTTGATGCACTGGTGATTTCATTTTTCAACGGGCATGCCGGGGTGGTAAGCACAAGGTCGAAAGCGACCGCCCCGTGTGCTATCTTAATATTACGCACCATATTCAAGGTTACAAGGTCCTTTTCCAGTTCGGGATCGATGACCTCGTGCAGTGCATCGAGCACACTGTCTGTTGTTATCTCTTGCTTGTCCATCAGAGCCTTTCTGTACGATCCGATTGCGATTACTGCATGGCGAAGGCTATGGCTACAAGCCTGGACTTTGCCTTTATACCCCTCGCCACACCATGGGGGGCGATTACTGTGGAGCCTTCGCCGGCCTCCCGTACTTCGCCGTCTATGGTAAAGGCTGCCGTTCCCTCTACAACATAAAAGATGCCCGCTCCGCCCGGATGCGGTGGTATCGTTTGCCCCTCTTCCATGCATATGATCGGGATCTTAAAGCTGGAGGATACATATAGTGGCTGCGGCTGGAACTCTTCGAGAAATTTTATGGCCTTGGTTGTATCAATTACCCGCATCGGCCACCTCGTTAAGTCTTTTTAGTAAGGCATCCAGATCTGCCTTATCCCTCTTTGCGGCCTCTTCTATGCTTGTTGCACCTCCACAGCAGGAGTCTATATGGAATTCATTGAAGACCCCGATGGTATTCGGATGGAGCTTAATAACGTCATTTACAATCATCTCTTTAGTGACTACGTCGTCGGCCATGTTGATTTCCTCCGGAGTCGTTTATTGTCGGGGGGCTAACCTTCCGATGTTACGGTCAGTACTACGAGCCTTGTCTTCGCGGCTATACCGTATTCCTCATTGGGAGCATAGACTATGAGTACCCCCTTCCCGGCCTCTCTGTTTTCGCCGTTAGCTGTAAAAGATCCTTCGCCATCTATAACCAGGAGCGCCGTCTCCAGACCTTTTTGTGGTCCGATAGATTGGCCAGGCTCCATACATAGTACGGCAGATTTCTTTCCTGCATGGTCGTAGAGGGGGATCTTGACCGGCCCCTCCGGTGAAAACGATATTTTGTCTTTCAAAGATTTTATATCCATTTGCCGTCACCTCACTATATTCTTTGTTCCGATCAAGCTCGTTTGATAGTCTTAAAGATATTTATGACGAACAGGATGACGGAAAGCGCTTCAATGAGAGAGAATAAGAGAAGCAGAAACGAAACGTCGTGCCATTGTCTTACGAGCCAACTTACTGCCATGCCTAC
Source organism: Deltaproteobacteria bacterium (assembly GCA_015492395.1). GTDB lineage: Bacteria > Desulfobacterota > GWC2-55-46 > S146-70 > S146-70 > S146-70. Next base: position 3,157 of record WGFD01000039.1, read on the forward strand.
GAGACCGATGTTCGCGGCCCAGAACTGAATCGAGGCCAACCTCTCGCTCCATAGAGGAGTGCCGCTGAACCTCGGAAGGATGTGGTAGGCCACACCGAATATCATCATTGTTATCCAGCCAAGGAGGTTGAGGTGTGCGTGTATCTGGAGAAGCGGGTATACGGGACCAGCCACCGTCATATGAATGCCTATAGCAGCGGCCAGAACAAAGTATACCATCGAGCACTTGATGAACCATACCGTTATTTTGCTCATATAACCCTCCCGGGTAAGGCCTGGAAAGGAGCATAATCAATTCAGTTCGGCACCGGCTCGCATGCATCCACCGGACAAACTTCAGCGCATGCGTTGCAGTCGACACAGAGCAGAGGGTCGATTACATATGGGGTGCCTTCGCTTATGGCCCCTTCAGGACACTCTGGAAGGCATGCGCCACATGCTATACACTCGTCAGTTATAATATATGCCATAACCAGACATTCGATAAAGGACAAATATCATATTTCCGGTCAGGTGACGTCCCCTCCGGCAAAGCACGTGAAATCCTCGGATGTAAAAGTCGATAATCATATTCGTTCAATGTGTGCTTTCAAGTGCAAGACGTCCATGTGATGTCCGAGGAAAGCTCTTTTCTTGCAAAGGATTGCGCCGCTTTCCGGTCGAAGACTGCATCCGAACACGCCTTCGGATGGGCACCGCTTTAGTCAGACGGATAGCACCTGCTTTACCTCAGGGACCTCGTCCATAATCGCCTTCTCGACGCCCATGACCAGTGTTATCTGGGCGCTGGGACAGCCGGAACAGGCACCTTGCAGCTGAACCTTGACTATACCTTTTTCTTCATCGATATCGACAAGGCTTACGTCACCGCCGTCCGCCTGCAAGGCGGGCCTTATGCGATCGAGGGCCTTCTCTACACGTTCCCGCAACATTACTTTCACCTCCTGAATAATATTTCCAAAATATACTATATATGGCTTGTTTTTGCAAGGACTGGTGGGACACCCAAATCCACCGCCTAAAGTGTGGCAGCCCCCTTTGACTGCCTTTTAGCATGTTTTTAACTCATTCAGGGCGCTGGGCAAGTGCTGATCTTATTTCCTTAACCTGCAATCCACCATTTTGATTGATTTTAGACGCACCTATCCCGTTGTTTCCTCTTTCTCCTCTTAAAACTCTCTGCTCCTATCCCGATGGAGCCGGAACCAGCGCCGCTATCTTGCTCCGCATC
>WGFD01000040.1 GCA_015492395.1 Deltaproteobacteria bacterium
GACAGGTAGGCAAGGGCTTTTCTCTGCTCCTTATTATATTTGGGGTGTTTCAGATATTCGCCGGGAATATGATAGGCGGCCTGTGGGCCGTCTTCATAGGACTGTTCTTGCAGCAGGCGGCCTCCAGCGGCTATAGAGAAGTAGTAATAAAGATCGGGTTGGAGGGTATCAGGGTCGGGGACTTTATGACCAGGAAAGTCATCACTGTCAAACCGGAGTTTACCATACAGATGGTGGTGGATGAATATTTTCTTAGATACCACGTTGTGAGTTTCCCGGTCGTCTCGTCCTCCGGCGTTGTAGGTCTGCTTACATTTGATGCGGTCAGGGCGCTTAGAAAGGAAGATTGGGTCACGACCCAGGTCAAAGACATCATGGAACCTCTTTCTCAGGAGGTCGTACTGGGTAAAGACGATACGGCGAGGGACGCCCTGTCGAAGATGATCAGCCTTGGGACAGGAAGACTTCTGGTGATGGATAAGGGGATGCTAGTCGGCATTATCTCCAGACGTGACATAATGAAACTGGTAGCCTTCAAGAGAGAACTCGGACAATAGATGTTTACGGAAATGCGGGCCATAATTCACGTGGATCTTGATACCTTCTTTGTGTCGGTGGAGGAGAGTAGAAGGCCGGAACTCAGGGGTAAACCGGTCGTTGTAGGCGGCGCGGGCGTTCCTGCCAGACGGGGTGTCGTGTCGGCGGCTTCGTATGAGGCGAGAAAGTTCGGCATTAGTTCCGGTATGCCGCTGAAGACGGCTTACAGGATGTGTCCGGATGCGGTATTCCTGCCCGTTGACTTAAAGGTATACGAAGCCGCTTCGGAGCGGTTCATGGCAATATTGAACGAGTATACGCCGGAAATGGAGTCCTTTGGACTGGATGAAGCCTTTCTCGATGTGACAGGCGCCGGAAGGTCGGCCGTCGAGATCGCACAAGAGATCAAGAGGCGTGTTAAGGAGGAGCTCGGTCTCAGCGCGTCGGTCGGTATAGCCACGAATAAGTTACTCGCAAAGATGGCGAGCGATTTGAATAAGCCGGATGGCCTGACAATCATCAAAGATGAAGATGCACAAAAGATCCTCTCCAACATGCCTGTCAGGAGGCTGTATGGCGTAGGGGAAAAGACGGAAAAGAGACTAAGAGAGTTAGGGATAACCACAATCGGTGAACTGGCCGGGGTGCCGCTCCGGTTCCTGCAGAGAAACTTTGGGGTCTCCATGGGCAGTGTGCTTTATAACCACTCCAGAGGCGTGGATGGCAGCCCCGTCGTCCCATTCCATGAACGCCATTCATTCAGCAGGGAGATCACATTCCAGGAGGATACCGGGGATACTTATCTTATCAAGGGGATGCTTATGGAGTTGGCCAGGGATGTTGCCGACAGGCTGAAAGGTGAAGGGTTCAAGGGCAGAACCGTATCCGTCAAGGTACGCTACCTCGATTTTGTGACTATCACAAGAACCGTTACGTTAGAAGAGGCCAGTAATTCAAATGTGGATATATGTGTTGCCGTGCTAGATATCTTCAACGGTATAGACTTTTCGCGCAAGGTAAGGTTGGTTGGTGTGAAGGTTTCAAATCTGACAGGCAGACATAAGCTTTAGGCCGATTTGGACCTCCCGGCCGCTTGAACATGCATCACGAGCGTAATATAACCTGTCCGCCAAGATTGACAGACAGGCCCGCAGCTTGCCGCAGGGAGCTTCAAGGATTGACGGCTTCGTAAAAAGTCCATCTGCTGTGTTGTACTTCATCCTTCGCCTTCCTGTACGCCGGCATTCATCAGGATTCTCTCACCTTGCATCCGGAGCTTTTTACTGTTCTGTCCCTGTTTTCGGCTTTTCAGGAGTCAATCAAGGATCGATAATAAGCCGAATCTTTCCTCGGCCATGATCATGATGCGCGCCGGACCGTTGCGTTTAGGGGTGATTATGACCCGGGGTCACCGGCGTATCGAAGTTGACAGCCTCGTTACCCCCTCTTTTGCCGGTTCATACTCCTCCGATGCGGGCGTCAGATATTCAAGCGCCCTCATGTAGTGGTCCAGCGCCTCTTTTATTATTCCGTCCTTTTCCAGCGAGACCGCAAATAGATAGAGGTCTTTTCCCAACCCATACCTGTGGTGTTTCGTACCATAAGGATATAATTCAAGCGCCTTTTCATGTGTCGCTACCGCCTCTTTAAGCAGGCCTCCGTCTTCGTATATTTTAGCAAGGACATCGAATGGATCGATGCCTGTAGAGAGCAGATACCTGGCATCGTCTTCGCTGGAGGATGGGTACAGGTCTATTATATTCAATCCGGTCTTGATAATGGCCTCTTTATGCCTGGACTTCTCCTTGAGATAGAGCTCCATCAGGATGGCGTTGAGCGGTATGGATTCGGGGAAGTCCCGTACGAGCCCTTCCACCATCTTCAGTGTGGCCGGATATGTGTGAGCCCCGGCCATGTAACCTCTGATATATTCTTCGGCCCTTTCCACCGCCAGTTCACCGTGAATCCACCGGGATATCTCTTTTGCCATAGTGTCCATATTTTCGGGGATCTCATTGTCCTGTATTCCTGTAGAGACGAATGACCATAAAGGTCTTTTGCGACCCCCTGCATAGATGTAAGCGTCAACCCGCCATCTATCGCCGAACCTTGAAATGTTTCCATGGATAATATAATCGGTGGATAGTCGCACTGCTGTTTCTTGAAGTACCTCTTCCTTGACCTCCCATATCAAACCACCGCCATACCATCCTTCTCCTCTTTCGGCCCAGAATAGGGAAGGTTCTATTTTCCGGGTGGTCCTTTGCGCAATCTCGAAAGGGACGATCTCGATGGACTTGTCCCTGACAAGCGCCGCGCGCAATGTGTCTGGAATAGCCATATCCATGTTCTTTTTATGAAGGTCGTAAAAGGGGAGGATTAGGACCTTTATCTTCTTTATGTCCGCCGATACTGGATGGTTTATCGATGAGAAGAGGAGAAGTGCTATCAGGGTGCGGTATATAAAAGACAGGAAGCGGAGGTTTGACATGATATCCCGGATTAGCCCTGGGTCCTTGTCACTAGATATGGTCAGTCCTTACAGAGAAACTCCTTTACCTTGGTTTTAAGTTCATCCATCCAGAATGGGTTGCCTTTCTGGACAAATCCCTTCACGTTGAGCTCGAACCATTTTGGATCCATGATGATATCGTCGATGAGTTCCTTACCCGTCATTATGATGGAAGGTATGGAGTTGCCTGCTTCCACCGCCTTTTTGAGGAACTCTTCACCGTCCATAGTGGCCAGGGGGTTTTCCGGATTCCTTAAGTGCAGGTCCACAACAATCAGGTTGACCGGATTGGCTTTGAGGATATCCATCGCTTCGGTACTGTTCTGCGCGACCAGCACACCAACACCCACCTCTTTGAGGGCATCCTCACCGATCTTACGGATAAGCTTGTCGTCGTCTATAAAGAGGGCGCATCCCTCTGTTTCGGCATGCCCTGTGTGCGTAGTCGCGTCTTCAGCCGGTTCTTCCGCGAGCGGCGAAACGCTGAACTCCCCGTCGCGCTTTTCCAGGCGCAATCCCTTGCGACAATTGATACAGCCTATATCCTTTCCGTCTTCCCACTCGTCCAGCAACTTCACAGGCACCCACAGCCTGAAGTGCTTGGAACACTCGGGGCATTCAACTATTATAGCCTCTTTATCCTCTCCCATTCTTCGTTGGATCTTGGTAAGACATAAAAAATATTTTCAAGAGACCGTAATCCCCTGCGACGCACCTGCAGGCACGCCTTGTATCCGAATCTCTTTGCCGCGCCGTACGGCCTCCGGACCCTTGCGGGCGGGTCCACCAAGGGGTTGCCCCACCTCATCTAACTTACCCTAATATACCTCCCCTGTCAATCCTTCCCTTGACATGGAAGGCGGATTTGATATATTTACGCAATGAATGTGGCCATCGTGATCCCAGCCCGGTATGCATCCACCCGCCTCACTGGAAAACCACTTGCCGATATCGCCGGAAAACCGATGATTCAATGGGTTTATGAAAGGGCGAAGATGGTCGATATTGCCGAAGAAGTCCTTGTTGCATCCGATGAGCAGTCCATAATAGATATGGTCGAAGGCTTTGGTGGAAAGGCGGTCATGACATCGAAGGGCCATACTTCGGGAACGGACAGGGTCGCGGAGGTCGCCGAGGCGCTTGATGCGGATATCGTAGTGAACCTGCAGGGTGACGAACCTTTTATTGAGCCGAAGGCGATCTCCGATGTGATAAATCCTGTCATTACCGGTAGAGATATCCTCATGTGTACACTTAAAAAGAGGCTGGAGGATAGTTCAAAGCCGCCGGATCCGAATATTGTAAAGGTTGTGACGGACAAGGACGGTTTTGCGTTGTACTTTTCGAGGTGCCCGGTTCCATGCACCAGGAATGAGGCGGCCGTAACGGCTGCGCACTATAAACATATAGGCCTCTATGCATATGAGAGAAACTTCCTCCTCACAATAGCCGGTATGGATCCCACTCCACTTGAACTCCTGGAGGGGCTTGAGCAGCTCAGGGTCCTGGAGAACGGCTACCGTATAAAGGTGGTCGAGACCGAGTGCGACAGCATGTCGGTGGATACCCCGGAGGATCTTGAAAGGGCCAGGAAGATAGGCGTGATGTACGGGTAGCAAAGTACGAGCCATACATGGCACGTATGCTGGAGGCTTCCGATAACCCATGGATACTAAGACGAAGTTCATATTTATAACCGGTGGTGTGGTCTCATCCCTGGGGAAGGGTATCGCGGCCGCGTCGATCGGCGCGCTCCTCGAGGCCAGGGGACTGACGATTACACTGCAGAAGCTCGACCCGTACATTAATGTTGATCCGGGGACGATGAGCCCCTTTCAGCACGGGGAGGTGTTCGTGACCGATGATGGCGCGGAAACGGATCTCGACCTCGGCCATTACGAGAGGTTTACCGCGGTGAGGATGAGCAAGGACAACAACTTTACCACGGGGCAGGTCTATGATGCGGTCATATCGAAGGAGCGTCGTGGCGACTACCTCGGCGGCACGGTGCAGATCATCCCGCATGTGACGGACGAGATCAAGGGCAATATCCTGAAGATAGGAAACGGTGTCGACGTTGCGATAATAGAGGTAGGCGGCACCGTCGGTGACATAGAGAGCCTGCCGTTTCTGGAGGCTATCAGGCAACTTCGATTCGATCTGGGAAAGGATAACGTGCTATACATCCACCTTACCCTTGTTCCGTATATTGCTACGGCGGGAGAGTTGAAGACTAAGCCGACGCAGCATAGCGTCAATAAGCTCAGGGAGATAGGCATACAGCCGGACATACTTCTGTGCAGGACTGAGAGAATGCTTTCGTCCGAGATGAAGGCGAAGATAGCGCTCTTCTGCAATGTGGACAAAGGGGCTGTAATTACGGCAAAGGATGTGAGCTGCATATACGAAGTTCCACTGGTCCTGAACCGCGAGGGGCTCGATGAAAAGATAGTAAAGTCGCTCAACATCTGGACGGGAGCCCCGAAGCTGCAAAGGTGGATAAGGCTCATCAAGAGGGTGGCAAACCCGAAGTACGAGGTCACCATAGGGATCGTAGGAAAGTATGTGCACCTGCAGGACTCCTATAAGAGCCTTTACGAGGCCCTTGTGCATGGCGGAACCGCCAATAACTGCCGTGTAAACCTTTCCATAATAGACTCGGAGGACATAGAGAAGCGCGGTGCTGGTACCCTGTTGAGGGGGGTTGACGGGGTGTTGGTTCCTGGAGGGTTCGGCAACAGGGGGGTTGAGGGCAAGATCGTCGCGGTCAGGTATGCACGAGAGAAGAGGGTTCCCTTCTTCGGTATATGTCTGGGCATGCAGGTGGCTGTCATCGAGCTGGCGAGGGACCTTCTCGGTCTCAATGACGCCAACAGCTCGGAGTTCGATGAGGATACAAAGTACCCTGTTGTTGACCTGATGGAGGAACAAAAGAGGATAAGGGGGCTTGGCGGCACCATGAGGCTTGGCGCTTACCCGTGCGTGGTAAGCAGGGATACGCATGCCTACAAGGCATACGGGAGAAAAGAAGTCAGCGAGAGGCACAGGCACAGATACGAGGTTAACAATGAGTACAGGGAGATGTTCACCAAGGCCGGTGTGGTCTTCAGCGGTCTGTCGCCGGATGGAGAGCTCGTTGAGGTGGTGGAGTTGAAGAACCATCCGTGGTTTCTTGCCTGCCAGTTTCACCCTGAATTTAAGAGCAGGCCGTTGGTTCCGCATCCTCTATTCAGAGACTTCATAAAGGCGGCGTTATTGAAGAGGCAGGGTCAAGGGTCAAAGGGCAGAGAGGAAAGATCAAAGTAGCCTGATAATGGAGAGAGGAATCAGGAACGGTGGGTGATTGAACATGCATCGCGAGCGCCTGTCTGCCAGGATTGGCAAGCAGGCGGGCGCTCCCCGCAGCTTGCTGCAGGGAGCTTCAAAAGAGTCCCGGTTCGAAATCCTTAATTCGCGGGTATGCCGGTGAAATCCATAACGATTCAGGATATAAAGATCGGGGGCGGCAGCCCCTTCGTGCTTATTGCGGGTCCATGTGTTGTCGAGGATAGGGATTTGACGCTGTCCATCGCCCGGGAACTCAAGGCCATGACCACGCTCCTCGGTGTTCCGCTTATCTTCAAGGCGTCCTACGACAAGGCTAACAGGACCTCCCTCGGTTCCTACAGGGGGCCCGGCATGGAGAAGGCGCTCGATATACTGGCAAATGTCAAGAGAGAGACGGGCCTCCCTCTCTTGACGGATGTGCATGCCGTTACAGAGATACGCCCGGCGGCGGCAGTTGTGGATGTGCTGCAGATACCGGCGCTGCTCTGTCGCCAGACAGACCTAGTGGTCGGGGCCGCGTCGACAGGAAAGATCGTCAATATCAAGAAGGGCCAGTTTCTGGCCCCCTGGGATGTGGAGCATATAATAGACAAGGCCCTTTCTATTGGCAAGGGGAATATTATGATAACCGAAAGGGGAGCATCATTCGGTTACAATAACCTCGTGGTGGATTTCAGGGGGATACCACTGATGCGGGATGCCGGGCATCCCGTGGTCTTCGATGCGACGCACAGTGTTCAGCTTCCGGGAGGAAGGGGAAGCGCTTCCGGCGGCGACCGTGAGATGGCCGGCTGCCTTGCCAGGGCCGCCGTAGCCGTAGGGGTAGACGGCCTCTTTTTCGAGGTGCACCCGAACCCGGAAGAGGCGCTCTGCGACGGTCCGAACTCGTTAAGGCTCGATACATTGCCGGGGCTTTTGGAAGAGTTGCAAAAAATAGATGAGGTGATAAAACCTGAATCCTAAGCCCCGAATTCTGAACAGTATAATCGATTTCGAAAATGCTTCAAGCATTACATGATTCATTGAAAAAAACCGTGAACCGTAAACTGATAACTGTGAATATCTACGTATTTTAGGGAAGGTCTGATTTATTCAGACCTTCCGCGCGGCATAGGGATATGCCGCCATTTTCAATGGCTGTAAATCATTGAAAATGTAAGAAAAAGAAAAATCGCACTTTTTCTTTTTCGTCTCTGAATAATTCAGGGATGAATTATTCAGAGGTTCCTTAGATATTAGAATTTAGGATTTTGCATATCATGTCTAATCAGGCAATAAGAACCGCTATGAGGGTTTTGCAGATCGAGGCCGAGGCCGTTTCCGCCCTTGCGGAGCGGCTTGGCGACGGCTTCACGCGGGCGATTGATCTGATCCTGGCCTCCCGCGGCAGAGTCGTGGTTACGGGTATAGGCAAGAGCGGGGTCATATGCAAGAAGATAGCCGCCACACTCTCCTCCACCGGCACGCCGGCCTTCTTTCTCCACCCGGCCGAGGGCATGCATGGTGATATAGGCATGCTCATGAGGGACGATACCGTTATTGCCGTCTCGAACAGCGGTGAGACCGATGAGCTTATAAAGATACTGCCTGTCATCAAGAGGATGGGCATAAAGATGGTAGCGATGACTGGGAG
>WGFD01000041.1 GCA_015492395.1 Deltaproteobacteria bacterium
ATGACCGTACTGGAGGGGGAAGGTATCTTCATCACCGATGGTGATAGGGTAGAGGGTGGTCCAGGTTCAGTCATTATATGGGAGCCGGGCGAGACCCATGGCTACGAGGCCAGGACGAGGCTGGTCTTTTTGGCTACGATCGCGCCGCGACCATAAGATATCCGGCAGGTAAGTTGAAGCTCCCCGCGGCAAGCCGCGGGGAATGCCCGCCTGTCAATTCTGATGGACAGGTCGATCCTGCCGGACGGCAGACAGGCGCTCGCTACGCATGTTCAAGCCTGCGCGATTTCTTTTTCGTCCAGTTGTTTCATTTGCTTTCTTTTGTTGCCGGAAGTGCGTCGGTGTCCACCATCCTTTTGAAGCCTTCATCCATGTCGAAGAAGGATAAGGTGTCCTCACTCCCCACCAATTTGAATATGGGCAGTTTGAGGGTGACATGATACCGCGGTGTGTGGCTGAAGTTATTTATAGTGTAGTGATTAGCCGTTAGGAATAGAACTACCAGGACGATGGCGATGCCCCCGGAGGCGATGATCTGTTTGTAGTGTAGCGCTTGGGAAACAAAGCGGAGATGAGCGAACAAAAGGAGTGCCGTAAGCACCAGATATCCGGCGCATCTGATGGAAAGCAGCGCGCCGTCTAAGCCGAAGGCGAAGCTCAGGTAAGAGGTAAGGGTGTGGAATAGCGAGAACGCAAGTATACCGGTCGAAGCCACGCCGCAGTGGGCCATGAAGTTCCATCTGTGAATGGCGATCTTGCCGGTAAAGGACCAAAAGGCGGACCACAGGGCTATTGCCGCGAAGATTCCAATTAAAGTATAGGCTATCTTATAGCCCTCGACCCTTTCCGTAGTACCCATATAATAGGAGAACGCCAGATAAGCGGCGGTAACGATGTAGGTCAGGATCATGGGCAATGAATGGTTGAATATTCTTAATGGGGCCAGGAATGGACGCTCGACGAGGGTATCCGCCACTTGGTGATCAAGCCCGCAGAACCTCAAGATGGTATGACCTATTCTTATTCTATTGCCTGAAGAGATATGTACCTTCTTGTCATGCCTTTTTTCCTTCTCGACGAAAAGACCGTTTTTACTGTCGAGGTCCTCTACGGTAATATTCTCCCCATCCCAGAAGAATTTGACATGGTGCGGGGATACGTACGGGTCGTCCAGTATAAGGTCGTTGTCATAGGCGCGCCCTATACTCAAGCCCCGCGCGGTCAACGGAACTCTCTGTGACAGCCTTCCATGGCGGGAGAATACCTCTATATAACCGAGCAGTCTCTTGCTGCGCTGTGGAATGGGGAATATATTCCCTATGGCCCTTACCTGTTCCATGATATCGCCTCCAGATATGTGCGGGAAAAGCGTATGGCGTTATCGTAACTTATCCCTGAGAGCACCAATGTGGTGTGGAGTGATTCTGTGCCGCTTCCGATCGTGGTTGCCGTCATGAAGGAGTCGTAAAGTCCGCCGATCTTCTTGTATCCCCTCATACAAAATACAACCTTGTAGCTCAATCCATTATGTTCGACGAAGTCTGAAGTGCAACTGTAGCCGCCTACACTCTTTTCATCTCCACCCCTGACGAGGTGCGGTATCTGGAAGTGTTTTTCAAGAAAGTTGTAGAACCGCATCGGCCCCAGTTCTTCGGTTCTGAACAGTTCATGGCGGAAGTTGATGGTCCCGGAGGATTGCGTCTCGGAGAGATAAATGACATCGTTTGAGGAGCAGCTATGGTAAACCTGCTCATAGAGTTTATTGTCGTGCCTGTGTGTATCGCCCCAGCACGTGATGAAGGGCGCCAGTTCCCCCGGCAGGGTGTAGCTGCCCAACTGGAAAGAGGAGAAGGGGCTCTGTAACAATGAATCGATGTAGTTAGACTGGTTGTCCATCATCTGGTTTCCGATCGATAGAAAAAAGTCTTTCCGTGGCTCCATATCCTCGCCGACTCCGGAGAGCATGGCAGTTACATACCTTGAGGGTACCAGGAAGCTGACCTGGTTTCCCGCCGTGGAGACATTGACGCCCACCACGCGGCCGTTTCCATTGATGGTAGGTCCCCCGCTCATTCCAGGGTTGATTGAGGCGGTGAAGTGGATCTTTTCATAGAGGGAATTTTTCATATAACCGTTAAATGTACCCTCCACAATGGTAAGGCCAAGGTCATACGGGTTTCCGAAGGAGAAGAGCCTTTCGCCGTTTGCCGGCTCTACCGACTCCAGTTGCAGGAACCTCCCACTCAGCTCTTCAGACCTTAACAGCGCCAGATCATGAACGACATCCAGATTCAGAAGCGTGAGGTCTCCCCTTGTCCCTTCATCCTTAATGAAGTCCGCGCGGTACCTCTCCGGATAGTTGACCAGTTTCGAGACCACATGATAGTTGGTAACAACATGTCCTTCCGGAGATACTATGAAGCCTGACCCTATAGTCGTCTTGACGCCGGAGGCCAGATCCACGATACGTATCTGCAGGATCCTGTCCTTATAAGATGAGTAGATCTCTCTGGTGCCCTCCGCGTGTACCGTTCGCGACGCAGAAACGGCAAAAAGGATAAAGATGATGGACAGCAAAGAGATGGTCATGCCGTGCCTATATCGTGGAATCTCGATCATAATAATATATTACCAGGAAGAGCATAGATATAACAACTATAACTTAACTTTTGAGGTAGATGGCCGGCTATTAAGG
>WGFD01000042.1 GCA_015492395.1 Deltaproteobacteria bacterium
TATTCGATAGGAGGCGCACATCCACCTTGCTCATAGAGTAATTATACCATATTCATGGAACCTCCATTCCATTTTTTCTGGTTCGAGGTGCCGCGCATATCTCTGCACTGATTTTTAAGGAATCCATGCTTTTGCGATGCACTGTCTTAAGAGGCAGGTGGTGTTTCCGCGGCTCTATCTCACGGACGGCACTGCAAGGCAGGAATTCAGCTTCAAGCACTTTCGCCTGAGAATGAAGCTCCATGCCCGTCATGCCCGGGTTTTCCCCTGCAACTGTAATTCCCGTAGCGATTCACAGGCGCTCTCCGCCGACATGTTCCGTCTGTTGAAGCCCCCTGGAAGCATACGGAAAATAGTATCGCCCGAATCCTAAACAGCTTCGCATGGCGATGAGTTGACGTGGCAACATGAGTACAGGTGTTCATAGAGCAATTCGACCCTTTTAACCATGGTCTTGATGTTGAACCTTTCTTTAAACCTGTCCCCCGCGCGTTTACCCATTTTGACAGCCATATTGCTGTCATTGATAAGCCTCATGATAGCGTCTGCGAGGGCCTCCGGTTCCGCCGGAGGGACTATTATGCCGCATCCGTCGCCTATCGCCTCCCTGTTACCGCCTACGTCCGTGGCCACTATAGGGAGGGATGACGCCATGTACTCGAGGAGAGTGATGGAGAATCCCTCCCGGACCGAAGAAAGAACGGCCACGTCGGTAAGTTGAAGGATATTTCCTATATCGGAACGGTGGCCAGCGAATATAACGTTATCGGATATTCCAAGCTCACCAGCCAGCGTCTCAAGATCACCTCTGAGGCGTCCATCACCTACGAGCAGAAGCTGCGAAGCACATCCCTTACGGACGATGGTCTTAAAGGCATTAAGGAGATGTGCATGGCCCTTGGGGGGCTCGAGCCTTCCGATGACCGTTACGACGGGAAGGGCTGTATCTATCCCCAGCTCTGCCGCAAGCTTGCTGAAAGCCCCATCGTCCATGACCGGATGGATGAATTCAATCCCGTTATGTATGGTGATTACCTTCTCGGGCGAAAGACCTTCCTGTTCCAGCAGGGAGCGCCTGACCGTTTCCGAAACGGCGACCGTCCTTGCGCAAAACCTTTCGAGCACTCTATTCAACATCTTCTGTACCATTGTCTTTCCTCCAGCTACAGTGTGCTCCGTAGTTATTATCACCGGTGCACCTGCAGCAGCACCCGCTATTCTGCCCCACATGTTTGCACTGAATGAGTGTGTATGTATTATGTCTATCTTTTCGTTTCTGATTATCTCCATCAATTTAAAAAGCACAGAGAAGTCATGCCTGCCGCTTTTTTGCAAGGTGTATACTTTTACACCTTCTTCCTTCAGCTCATCCTCAAGCCTGCCGCCCTTGAAGGCGCAAAATACAGGCTCGAACCTGTTCCTGTTGAGGGTGGTCGCCAGTGAACAGGCCACTCTTTCAGCACCTCCGACGGCGAGCTTGTATATCACGATGAGAACCTTCAGCTTTCTGGCGACTTTTTTACTCATAAAGATTCTTGAACGCGTTTTTCTTGAATCTGAGCGGCACCCTGGATATAACCCACCTGTACTTTCCGTTTCTGGAAAGAGGGATTTCCTTCACAAACTCCACATCAACTCGCATCTCATCGCCCACTCTGGCGTACATCTCCTTCAACAGGACCTCCGTATCCCTTGACGTATATCCCGGCCTCTTCACTATCCTGATAGTGAGCCTGTCGGGCGTTTCCTGAATTATCTGAGACCTCTCGATCATGTTCATCGGTTTGAAGGGGTGTGTGAGAACTGATGAAGAGATAAACCTTCCACTCGGTGTCACCACGATATCCTCTGCCTTTGTTGTCACCGGCTCCAGGAGCTTCAACCCCCTGCCGCATGAACAGCGGGTCCTCTTGTAGGCGGAAACATCACCCACGTCGTACCTTATAAGCGGCATGCCGAGATTGTGAAGCCCCGTACATACCATCCTTCCATATTCACCGTCGTCCACGGTCATGTTGTCTTCGTCTACTATCTCGGTCACACCGTATTCCATGAATAAATGGTGCCCCTCGTGGCACTGGCACTCACCGGCGTATGCAACCTTCTCGGCAAGCCCGTAATTGTCTAAGACCCTGCACCTGAAGCGTTCTTCGATGACTTCACGCTGGATATCAAGGAGGGTCTCTGAGGATGTAAACACGTACTTGAGTGGAAAATACGCGTCCTTTTGCTCGAGGTACCTTGCAAGAATATATGCAGTCGACGGATAGGCCTGCAGGGCCTGAACATCATACTTGTCCATAGCGTCGAAATAGCAGGGTAGATTTTCTTCACGAAGGTGGAAGGAAGACAAGAAGAGCTGCTTCCATGGACGGTTGTACCTCCAGAACGGCGGCCTGACACGATCGATGGGTACGATCACCCTGCCCAGAAGGGATGCGTACGGATGTGTACCGAAGTCGAAGCCGACCCATCTCCTGTTTCTCCAGATAGCCGCATTGTGGGCTACGGCGGTATTTTTGTCATAAAGAATGTCTATGGGCGACCCCGTGGTGCCCGAGGAATGCCCCTCAAGAAGCCCTTTGCCTGCCGTGGTGGATATGAGGTCTTTCATGTTTCTTCTCACATCGTCCTTGGTGAGAACAGGCAACTTCTGCAGATCCGCCACTGTAGTAATATCCCCTGGTGTGAGCTTTGCAGCGTCCATAACCCTGCGGTAATAGGGCACGGTCTCATAGGCGTGGCGGACGATAAGCCTTAGCTTCTCGTTCTGGAGTTCTTCCAGCTCAGCAGTGGAGTACCACTGCGTCTCATCCCACAAGGCCGTAAGATCTTCGTACCGAACGCCAAACCGCTCCTTGATAAGCCTCCTGCCTTCAAGCGACAAAAGAACATCCTGAATTAAAGCAGGGCTCAACCCATAGACTTTCAACTTCAACTTCTTCAAAGAGACGCTCATGAGATTTCCTCTATCAGCGCATTTCCCTCAGGTCCCGTATGACCACTGCCGGATTGCCTGAAACCAGTGAGTAGGACGGCACGCTTTTTCTCACGACGCTTCCAGCCCCCACGATTGAACCTTTTCCTATGGTGACCCCTTTAAGTATGATGCTGTTCAACCCTATCC
>WGFD01000043.1 GCA_015492395.1 Deltaproteobacteria bacterium
CCTCTGAATAATTCATCCCTGAATTATTCAGAGACGAAAAAGGAAAAGTGCGATTTTTCTTTTTCTCACATTTTCAATGACTTACAGCCATTGAAAATGGCGGCATATCCCTGTGCCGCGCGGAAGGTCTGAATAAATCAGACCTTCCTTAGCGTGTTCTACAGCTCGACCAAAACGGCGCTTTCATCACAGTTCGGGAACTTAAAACACCTCACACATTCACTCCATATCTTATGGGGCAAGACAGACTTGTCGATCAATTCAAAACCAAGCTTCTCAAAGAACCCAGCCCTGTACGTCAGGGCGAATACCTTTTCAAGGGCCAGTTCCCTTGCTTCATCAAGACACACACCCACAAGCTGTCTGCCTATCCCCTTTCCGGTTTCATCCTCTCTCACAGCCAATGACTTTATCTCTCCAAGGTCCTCCCAGCAGACATGGAGTGCGCAGGCACCCAAAACGACACCATCATCCTTATAGACGAAGAAGTCCCTTATATTACTGTAGAGATCTGTAAGCGGCCTGTGGAGCATCTCCGCATTGTTGGCGAATCCCTCTATAAGGGACGATATCTCCTTCACATCCGTCACTTTCGCCTTCCTTATCAAGCCCATCTCTCAGAAATCCTATCCGCCTGTTCATTTTCTCTTGCCTTGCCAAGCAGCTCCTTTGCATGTTCCCTTGTTTTGGGCGTCACTCTATCGCCCGCCAATATCCTGGACAGTTCTTCCACAATACCGTCTCCCTCTACTCTCTTTACCACCGTAGATGTCCTCCCGCCCTCCGTCTCTTTGGATACAGAGAAGTGGAGGTCCGCATAGGCCGCTATCTGAGGGAGGTGGGTAATACAGATGACCTGATACCCCATTGACACCTTTTTCAGTTTTCTTCCAACTATATCCGCGATTCCGCCGCTTATACCTGTATCGACCTCGTCGAATACGATGGTCGGTACTTTACCAACATTAGCAACCCTTTTGACCGCCAGCATTATCCTTGACAACTCACCGCCGGAGGCTATCCTTGCCAGCGACTTCAACTCTTCTCCCGGATTGGGCGACAAGTAAAAGGCTACTCTATCCATCCCCTTCTCACCGATTCTGGGACTGCCGTCCGGCAGGGATTCGCTGTGGATCTTCACATCGAAGACGGTACCCTCCATGCCCAATGTGGCCAACTCCTCCTCGATGGCCTTCTTCAGATCAAGTGAGGCCTTCTTCCTCCTCTTCGAGAGTTCCAATGCCAACGACAGGGCGGCCTCTCTCGCGGCATCAGCCTCCTTACCGAGCTCTTTCACCCTGTCTTCCAGTGAGTTCATCCTGGCAAGCTCCTCATCGATCTCCTTCTTCCTCTGCAGAATCCCCTCTATAGTCTGTCCGTACTTGCCTTTCAGCCTGGCTATAAGGTCCAACCTGGACTCTACCTCCTCCAATCTTGCCTGATCACTATCTATGCCGCCTGAGTAATCCCTTAAAAACGAAGCGGCTTCTTCTATCTGATAGACCGTCGTTCTTAGCGTCTCAATATGCGGATTGAGGCGCTCATCATAATCTGAAACCTCCGACAGTTTATTTACCACATGACCAATACGCTCAAGGACGGCCCCTTCTCCGGAGTAGAGTATATTGTCAGCCTCGGTTGTCACCTTGAAGAGTCTTGCGGCATTCGTCAGCTTCGCCTTCTCTTGCAACAGATCCCTTTCCTCATCGGCATTCAAAGCGGCATCCTCAATCTCCCCGGATTGATACTGGAGGAGATCTCTCCTCTCCCCATTGCTCTTTTCAGTATTTACAAGACCCTCCAACGCGCTCTGGACATTCGACAGCTCTTTATATACCGCAACCATCTCTCTTCTAAGACCGGTCAGTTCAGCAAAGGCATCAAGCAACTCTATATGCTCTTCAGGACGGGCAAGTGATTGGTGGTCATTCTGTCCATATATATCGATGAGCCTCCCGCCTATCTCCGCAAGGGTCATCAGGGTAGCGAGACTATTGTTAATAAATATCTTGCTCCTTCCGGATCTCGATATGATACGCTTGACAATCAGGTTCTCACTAAAGGAAAACCCCGACCCCTCAAGGGCCTCCATTACCCCCTTGTATGCGGATATATGAAAGAGGGCCTCTACAACGGCCTCGTCTTTCGAGGTCCTCACAAGATCGGCGCTCGCCCTATCCCCGAGGATAAGCCTCACCGCATCTATGATTATACTCTTTCCGGCACCGGTCTCACCTGTAAAGATATTCAGCCCTGGCGAAAACGATATGGAAAGGTTGTCTATTATGGCGAAGTCCTTGATACGCAGTTCCAAAAGCATAGCCCTACCTATCCGGTTTTCATTTATTCTCCCGTTTTATATGAGCTTACGAATTAACACTATCTATACAGGTGCCGGAGCGTATCTGCAGTGTCCCCGGCTCGCCGCCGTGTCTTGATCCGTTCCTTTATGTCGCGTATACCTATGCTTCGTGTATCGGTCTAGTCTTTCTTGTCCCAAAGGAGTCTTCCCCTCAGTATATCAAAGAAACTCTTCACAGGGGACTTCAAGAGGTACACACTCGACTCGGCCCGTTTCACTTTTACTGTATCACTCTCCAGAAGCCGGATATCAATCTGGCCGTCGAGGGTGATGAATGGGTCACACCCCGCGTTCTTCACTATGACCTCTACATCCATCCAGTCCGGAATAACAACCGGCCGGTTTGTAAGGTTGAAGGGACAAATAGGAGCAACAACTATAGAATGAATCGTCGGATAGAGAATGGGCCCGCCTGTCGAGAGTGAATATGCCGTCGATCCAGTAGGGGTGGCGATTATAAGGCCGTCGGCCCTGTACGTATTCACATATTCCCTGTTGATCTTCGTTTCAAGCCTTACCAGACGCGCAAGTTTGCCCTTTATTACCACATCATTGAGTATCGACTGGGTGGAAATCGTCTCGCCGTCTCGGCACAACTCTACAGAGAGTGTCATCCTCTCTTCCGTGGCAAACCGGCCCTTTATTACCTCCTCCAATACCGGATAGATCTCCTCCTCACCGATCGCAGTAAGGAAACCAAGCCCGCCAAGGTTGATGCCCAGAATTGGCGTCGCTTTTCCGCACAGAAGTCTTGCGGTATACAGTATGGTTCCATCACCGCCAAATACAACTACAAGCTCTGCCGATTTAAAAAGTTCGGACGGCGGAAGCGTCCCCGTCGCGTCGATCATTTCGCCAAGTTTAGGGTCAACAAAGACATCTATGCCCCGCTCCATCAACCACTTGGACACATCGCCGCTCACGCTGACAGCTTCGGGCTTGTTGAGTTTTGATACTATAGCGACTCTATTCATCCGCTATCCGGCACCGTTCCATTGAGTACTGTAATTTTTATCACAAGGCGCACCTATTTGTCCAAGACTTTATGGCTACTCTGCTTTCAGACGGCCGGTGTAGACCAAGGGTATACACTGCACATAAGCGCATACGCATGCGGGGCCCCAAACTGGGCAGGACAAGACGCTCACTATGCATGTTCATGTTGATTAGTTAGGCCGCACATGATAAGTTGCCATGACAAAACCTTAAGGGAGGAAGAGATGAGACTCTACATAGTACTTCTCGTTGTACTTTCGGCCATTGTAATAGTCGGAACGGCTACCGGCACACCGGAGGCATCAGATAAAACAAAGAAGGGCTACACCGTTGCAGAGCTCTACAGTAAGATGGATGAACTCAACGGAAAGGAGGTTACCGTTCGTGGCAAGGTAGTTAAGTACAACGGCGGCATCATGGGCAGGAACTGGATTCATGTGCAGGACGGAACAGGGGGGCGTGGCACCAATGATCTGACTGTAACCTCACACCAGAGTGCTAAGGTTGGAGACAAGGTCGTCGCCACTGGAATCCTCATAAAGGATAAGGACTTTGGAAGCGGATACAGGTACGATGTAGTCCTGGAAAAGGCCTCCATCACCGTTGAATAACGGAGTGCTGCAGATCGTCCCGATTCTACAAGCCCGGTCCGGCAGGGACTTAACCTGGAACAACTCTCGCTATCTTTTGAAACTGAATCAGCAGATGGCCAAGCTTGATAAACTTGTAAAAAATCGAAAATAGGGACGGCACAGTAAAAAGCTCCGGGTGCAACGCAGGCGTATCCTGAAAAATGGCCTGCCTGCCTATGCGTATCCGCACGCAGCCAGGTGCGGCGCACAAGGCAGCACAACACAGCAGATGGACCTTTTACGAAGCCGTCAAGCTTATTTATTACGACGCTGCAGAAGATCCCAGCAGCAATCTGCTGGGAGCTTCTCACGCAAGAACGATTCCTTCTAGTATACGCTTATCGGGTACATGACGGGGTGAATACCGGCCGGTACGGACCACCTCAAACAGTCCTAGGAAGAGGTCTTAAGGGAGAGGATATATATGGTTACGCCCGATGCCACTACAAACAGGGCCACCCTGGCAACGAGAAGGTTCAGTACAAACAGGGCGGAAAAGGTTATGCTCGTCCATAAGGTCAGTACCGCTACCACCTTCGCCCTGATGGGTATCCCATTTCCACTCCGGAAGTCCCTGATATAGCCACCGAACCATCTGTGCTCCAACAACCAGTCATGGAACCTCTCAGAGCTCTTTGCGTAGCATGCAGCGGCTATGAGCAGGAAAGGGGTCGTAGGTAAAAGGGGTAACACTATACCCACAATTCCCAGGATTACGCATAAGGTGCCTATGACGAAGAGCGCCGGCCTGGCAAACTCCCCTGATCTCCTGGCAACCTTTCGGTACTCGTCCTCTCCGTGCTGCCGGTTATTGTGGTCCATGGTCATATTATAGAGATATCTTCAGAAGGCACCTACACCCTCCACAGCCACCTGTCTGCTACAGACAGGTGGGACTTAAGTTCTAAAAGCCGGCCTACGTTCTTCTATCTCTTCAGTATACTCTTTATTATCCTGATAGTGTTGTCCCTGAAGGCATCGATGTCCCCATTGAACATATC
>WGFD01000044.1 GCA_015492395.1 Deltaproteobacteria bacterium
CCTCTGAATAATTCATCCCTGAATTATTCAGAGACGAAAAAGGAAAAGTGCGATTTTTCTTTTTCTCACATTTTCAATGACTTACAGCCATTGAAAATGGCGGCATATCCCTGTGCCGCGCGGAAGGTCTGAATAAATCAGACCTTCCTTAAAAGAACACCCACTATGTCGTCCGGCATCAAAAGAACTTGATCGCGATCCAGCTTCCGGCGATAAGTGTTCCGAGTGCGCTTCCGAGGTTGGCCAGGACTACGACTAGCAATATTCTGCTTGCCGGATTTATCCAGAATCCCTTCACGGAAGAGATGGCGGCAGGCAGGTCTTCAAGATCGGCGACCGTCGGTTCCTTGACCTTGGCCTGCACCAGCCCTGAAACCCAGCCGCTGGCTATCATCGGGTTCAGGCTTGTAATGGGGGCGGCGAAAAAGGACGCGAGTATGGTCAGGGGGTGGCCGAGCGCTATCGCGGCCCCCATCGCCGAGAGGACCCCGTTGACGAGTATCCAGATGTATATGGAGTCGATGGATTGGCGGGAACCGCCCTTGAGAAAGCCGAGAACAAGCAGGGCTACTATAATGGTCGGTATCGCCCATTTCGCTACCGAAGGGATGATGGATTTTGGAGGTATTTCCATGATAGGTCCAAGGGGGATGTCCTTTTGGATGTGCCTCTTGATGCCGGGCACATGGGCGGCGCCGACGACCGCGACCACGGTATCACCAGGGGCCTTTCCTATCTTCTGTGAAAGGTAGATGTCGCGCTCATCTATAAGACGCTCCTTTATCCCCGGGAAGGTGTCGGCAAATATCTCAAGTAGATGCTCAAGCTGATCCTGGCCCTTGATCTCTTCGATCAGATCTTCATCTATCTTTTGGGTGGTCAGGAGGCTGGATATCAACTGGCCGGCCATCTTTAGCTTGTTCCAAAGGTTCAGATGGCCCCAAACCCGTTTTAGTGTAATCTCGACATCCCTGTCGGCAAGAACAAGCTCGGCGCCGGTCTTTTGGGCCGACTGTATGGCCGTAACCATTTCAGCCCCGGGTTGGACGGATAACTGTTCTCCAAGGCGGCGATAAAACGACGTCATGATAAGCTGCGCCAGGAGGAAAAGCGCCTTCTTTTCTCTGATGACCCTGAATATGTTCATCTGCTTCCAGGAATCGCGCGACATGATCGTTCTATACCTTGCCTCGCACAGCTCAACGCAGATGGTGCCGGGGTGGAGGGCCTCCACTGTTGCGATGACGTCGTTCACGCTCTCTTTCGAAACATGGGCCGTTCCGACCAGGTATATATCCTTCCCGTCAAGATTGATATGATGAACTGACTCCGGAAGTAGACTCATTTTAACAATAATAACATAGTAAATTGGGAAGGGGAAGAAGGGAGTAATATTCTCAACTTAGATTTTAATGGTTTACGGCCGTCAAAGATAACAGCACATCCTTATGCATGGCGGAAGATCTGAATAAATCATGCCTCCCCTTTGTTCATTGACATCCCATCGTTACCATTTCAGCTCCCAGCGGCACTGTCTACCTCACAGAAACGAAGATCTTTTCTTTTTCCTCGATAGCTTACCTGCTATCCATCCGAAGAAGAAGACGGCGGCTCCGGCCAGGAACCAGAGTATTGATTTTTTGTCGGAGAGTCGTTCATTCTCCTTCAAGAGGTCATTTTTCTCAGTGTTCAGATCTGTATTCTCTTCACGCAGCTTGTCGCGCTCACTGACGATACTTGGCACGTCACCGGAAGCTTCGACAAGCCTGTTGTATTTGTCCGTAATCCCCTTGAGCTGCTTGGTTATACTGTATACCCGGTCGTTCTTTTCTTTGATACTCTTCTCAAGCTTCTTTAAATCCGCATTGTGAAGGTCCTTGGCCGATTTGAGGCCTTTTTTTAACCCGTCCCTCTCTTTGCTGAGCATATCAATCTTGCTGTTCAACCTCTCTATCTTCCGTTTGAGTCCGGCTATCACTATCGGTTTTGGCGTATCGGTGGTAATGTATCTCTTGAGAACCCAGCCTTCTTTGCCGTCTTCGGTCCGTACTTTGTAGTATTGATCGTTTTCCTCGATGACCTCAACGGGTGTCCCGGTTTTGAGCATCTTAATGATCTTATATTCGCTCCCGCTTCCGCCCCTCATTGTAATTATCAGATTGTCGGAGACGTATCTGGTATCCGCGTAAACATAAACCCGGGTAGCCATGAAGATAAAAGCAAAAATCAGGAGAAAGAAGATTGGCTTATAGTGTCTTCTTATATCCATATCACAACCTCCAACCGGCATTATTTATAAAGAGATTACCAGAGATATATAGAAAACATAACATAAAAAAAGGAGCCAATACAATGTTGATGAATCCTGAGGGACTACCACAAGGACTATGGCTCTCAAGAATCCGGTCCGGTTGAAAGGAAGGGTGCCCGATTTTATAAAACGATAAAGGGGGATATTCGCTGAAGATACAGTCGAATCCCCCGTCACCTTTTTCCCGTTTACTTATACGACTGTTACTTGCTGGGCCTGGGGGCCTTTTTTCCCTTCACCCACAGTGAATTCCACACGGTCGTTTTCATTCAGGGTTTTAAACCCTTCACCGCTGATTTCGCTAAAGTGAACGAAGAGGTCATCCCCGCCTGAGTCAGGTGTGATGAAACCGAAGCCTTTGCCTCCGTTAAACCACTTAACAGTCCCTGTTTCGCGCTCTGCCATGTACTATTCCTCCTTTCTTGTTTATTTCTTTAACCGTGCAGTTGAACGGTTAAACTAAAAAGGCCCCTATTCAGCAGTTCAAGCCGAATAGGGGCCTAAAACAAATACTTTCCGATTTCTCCAACCCCCATAAACTGCCGGGGGGACCGTCTATATCAGTATGCTGTTTTTCTGGGCTTTGCTTCTCGTTACTTTACTCTAACAACTCAAGGATATGTTACTTTATGCTAGCTTTTTAGTGATAGCTTGTCAAGCTATAAATCGATGGTAATTTAAAAAAAATCCTTGACTCAGCAAAGTGCCCGCAGTACTATTAACTACCATGGTAGTTAATAGTATCTCGTCTCAATTAGTCGAATTGGGCCTGAGTGAATATGAAGCGAGGTCTTACACCTGTCTGCTTCAGTGCCAGCCGGCGACGGCTTATGAGATATCGAAGGCCTCCGGTGTTCCTTCGTCCAAGATATATGAGATCATGAACCGGCTCGTGGACAAGGGGATTGTGCGGCCGCTTTCCGAGGGTGGACAGAGAGGGAAGCGATACGGCGCGCTTGACCCTGATGAATTCATGGCACATAAACGGCAGGATATAACTGAGCGGACAGTACGATTGGCGCCGCTGTTGCGAAGCCTGGCGACCGGACGGGAAGTAGGATATGTGTGGCCTATGGACTCGGGCGATGCGGTATTCGACAGGGCAAGGCGCCTCATTGATGAAGCGGAAAGAGACATACTGATCTCGCTTTGGCCCGAAGAGCTGGTTGTATTGAAGACCGCGTTAAAGAGCGCCGACCAGCGCGGTGTAAGGGTTGCCATGGTCCACTTCGGTCCGCCTGCCGAGAGGATAGGCGCGACATATCATCACCCCGCGGAGAAGACCATCTATGAAGAAAAAGGCGGCCGCGGGTTCTCTCTGATCGTTGACGGCATAGAGGTCCTGATCGCTACCTTTCGTAAGGAAGGCGCGGTTGAGGCCGCGTGGAGCCGCAACGGGACATTTGTGACGGTCGCTGAAGACTATATCCGGCATGACGTGTATATCACCAAGGTGACGGCCTGTCTCGACGACGAACTGAAGCGGAAGTTCGGCAAGGACTATGAAAAACTGAGGGACGTATTCTTACCTGTTGAACATGCATAGCGAGCGCCTGTCTGCCGTAGCACAGGCAGGCATTCCCCACAGCTTGCTGCGGGGTTAGCGAGCGAACCGTCATGAGCCTTGGGCTCACAAAGGGGCATGAAAATATGGTGCGAGCAGTATCCTCCTTTGAGTAAGATAGGTGGCATCAATATTCATCACAAGGAGGGCTGTCATGGAAGTATTGTTTGGAAGGTGTTGCGGTATAGACGTCCAC
>WGFD01000045.1 GCA_015492395.1 Deltaproteobacteria bacterium
TACGACTACTATACCGACCTGCCGAACGCACATCCCGAGGTGTGGGGTGAGCAGACGGACGTCGCCGAGAGCGCCGACTGGTATAATGCCGGCTATGTCGTTATTACCGGCGCCACCCCGAACAGGACGCGCACCGCGGACTGTCACTACGTGGCCGAACTGAGATACGGCGGGGCCAAGGTCGTGGTCTGTTCGCCCGACTACGCGGAGGTCGCGAAGTACGCCGACCACTGGGTTCCGGTCAAGACCGGTTCAGACGGGGCGTTCTGGATGGGTATAAACCATGTTATCCTCAAGGAGTTCTTTGTGGACAGGCAGGTTCCGTACTTTGTGGAGTATAACAAGGAATACACCGATATGCCCCACCTCGTCAAGATCCAGAAGGGCAAGAACGGAAACGAGGTCGGCAGGCTGCTCAGGGCCTGCGACCTGAGGGATTATGCCGATGAGGATAACCCGGAATGGAAGTTCGCCATGTGGGATACCAAGACCAACAAGGCCAGGATTACCTATGGAGGCATGGGTTACAGGTACCCTGAGAAGAAGGAGAGCGAGGGGAAGTGGAATACCCTCCTGAAGGATGGGAAGACCGATGAGTTTATCGATCCGGCTCTAACCCTCCTGGATATAAAGGACGATGCCGTCGAGGTGAACTTCTACGAACTCGACACCGGTGAGGTCTACAAGAGGCAGGTTCCGGTCAAGTACGTTGAGACCGTGGCGGGCGAGAAGGTGGCTGTCACGACGGTCTTTGACTTGAACATGGGGCAGTTCGGCGTGGGCCGTCCCGGCCTGTCGGGCGACTACGCCAAGAACTACGATGATGACAAGGCGTTTTCACCTGCATGGCAGGAGAAGTACACCGGTATCGGACGTGACGCGATAATCCAGATCGCCAGGGAGTGGGCGGAGAACGCGGAGGCCACCAAGGGAAGATCTATGGTTATCAGCGGGGCGAGTTCCAACCACTGGTACCACTCCGATCTCATCTACAGGTCGTTTATTACGGCCCTGATGCTGTGCGGTTGCATAGGGAGGAACGGCGGAGGGCAGAACCACTATGTCGGTCAGGAGAAGCTGGCCGCCTTCGACTCCTGGGGGAACGTCGCGCTCGCCTTGGACTGGGAGCGCCCGCCGAGACTGCAGAACACCCCGAGCTACTGGTACATACACACACAGCAGTGGAAGTATGACGGCAAGATAACGGACTACCACGTGGTTCCGGACCCGAACGGCCTCGATTATGAGCACACCGCT
This sequence comes from Deltaproteobacteria bacterium, assembly GCA_015492395.1. GTDB lineage: Bacteria > Desulfobacterota > GWC2-55-46 > S146-70 > S146-70 > S146-70. Next base: position 1,258 of record WGFD01000045.1, read on the forward strand.
GACTATAACGTGAGGGCGGTGAGGATGGGGCACCTCCCGTGGTATCCCCAGTTCAACAGGAGCAGTATCGCTCTCGCGGAGGAGGCGCAAAAGGCCGGTGCGAAGACCGACGCGGAGATAGTGGACTATGTGGTGAACCAGCTCAAGAGCGGCAATCTCAACTTTGCCATCGATGATCCGGATGCGCCGGAGAACTGGCCGAGGGTGTGGATGATCTGGAGGGGGAACGCCCTGGGTTCAAGCGCCAGGGGGCAGGAGTACTTCTTCAAGTTCCTCCTCGGCACGCACCACAATGTCGGCGCGGAGGAGGTGGCGAAGCCATACCTCAAAGAGATAAACTTCAGGGAATCGCCCCTTGGGAAGCTGGATCTCCTGGTGGATCTCAACATGCGTATGAACACCACTCCGACATATACCGACATCGTGCTGCCGGCGGCGCACTGGTACGAGAAGGAGGACATTAATACGACGGACCTCCACTCGTACTTCCATCCGATGGGTGCGGCCGTGATGCCGAACTGGGAGTCCAAAAGCGACTGGGACGCGTACCAGTTTCTGGCAAAGAAGTTTTCCGAGATAGCAAAAAAACACTTCTCCGGCCCGGTCAAAGACGTCATAACCGCCCCTCTCGCCCACGATTCGCCCGGGGAGATCGCTCAGCCGGCTCTCAACGGCATCGAGGACTGGAAGAAGGGCGAATGTGAGGCCATCCCAGGTAAGACCATGCCCAACATCAAGGTTGGGGTCAGAGACTATGCCAACATATACAACCGTCACAGGGCGCTTGGGCCCTTGATGAGGACCAAGTACGGCTTCCACGGTATCATGGTGAGCGGCGCTCCGTTGTATGACGAGTATATCAACAGGAAGCATACGGACACCGTGGAGTTCGGCGGGGAGAAGTATATAGCCATGAACGAGGCCAGAGAGGCCGCCAATGTCGTCATGCACTTTTCCGGTGTCACTAACGGTGAGGTCTGTTACCAGGAGTGGAAGATCGAGGAGCACCATACAGGTCTCCACGATCAGAAGTTCAAGGAGGCCAAACAGGCGGTCGACAAGCTCCTAGGTGACGATCCGAAGAGGCATGAGTTCAGGAATACGGTCGAGGCTGCTAATACGTGGAACGAAGAGTACCACGGGCTTGCCGACGAGATCGCCGGCCCGTCGAGGAACGTCAGGACTAACTACGAGAATATAGTGGCTCAGCCGATGAGGATCCTGACCAACCCGCTGTGGACAGGTGACACGAGGTTCGGGAGGGCCTATTCGGCGTACTGTCTCCAGATAGACTACAAGCTGCCATGGAGGACGCTGACGGGGAGGCAGCACTACTACCTCGATCACCCGACCTTCCTCGAGTTCGGAGAGGCCCTTGTGACGCACAAGTACAAGCTGGACCCGAATAAGATGAACGAGGTGCAGAAGAGCGACAGGAGCGGGGCTTACATTGCCAACTACATTACCCCTCATGGCAAGTGGCAGATCCATTCCACGCACTACGACAACCTCAGGATGCTGACCCTTTCCAGGGGCGGCAACTCCATCTGGTTGAACGACAGGGACGCCGAGAGTGTCGGCATCAGGGACAATGACTGGGTGGATGCCTACAACGACAACGGGATTTTCGTAGCCCGCGCCGTCGTAAGCGCTAGGATTCCATCCGGCGTCGCCTTTGCCTACCACTCGCAGGAGAGGACGGTCAACGTTCCGAAGTCCGAACAGAGGAACAAGATAAGGGGTGGATTCCATAACAGCCTTACAAGGCAGCGCTTAAAACCGTCGCTGATGAATGGAGGCTATGGTCAGTTCTCGTACGGCTTCAACGCCTGGGGGCCGATCCCGATTATCAGAGACACAACCATCCTTGTCAGAAAAATGAGAAACCAGGAGGTGAAGTGGTAATGGACGTACGAGCCCAACTTTCAATGCTGTTCCACCTTGACAAGTGCATAGGCTGCCATACGTGCAGCGTGTCCTGTAAGAACATCTGGACGACGCGTCAGGGTGCGGAGTATATGTGGTGGAATAACGTGGAGACGAAGCCGGGTGCGGGTTATCCCCTCACCTGGGAGGACCAGAACCGTTACAGGGGCGGATGGGAGGTCACCAGCGGTGGCTCCCTCAGATTGAAGCTCCTGAAGGGCCCTGGCAAGTTCAGGACGCTGGCCAACATATTCTTCCAGCCGAACCTGCCGACGATAGATGACTACTACGAGCCTTTCACATTCGACTATGACAACCTGTTCAACGCGCCGGCCGGAGACGACCAGCCGGTGGCACGTCCGAAGTCGCTCATTACGGGCGAGTACATGGACAAGGTGGTTCTCGGTCCCAACTGGGACGATGACTTCGGGGGTTCGCCCCTCTACGGGGCGAATGATCCCAATCTGAAGGGGTTGTCCGAGGCACAGAAGGAGTGCCTGACGCAGTTCCATAAACTCTTCTACTTTTACCTGCCGAGGATCTGTAACCACTGTCTGAACCCTGGTTGTGTGGCCTCATGCCCTTCCGGAGCCATATACAAGAGGGGTGAGGACGGCATAGTCCTCATCGACCAGGATACATGCCGCGCATGGAGGTTCTGCGTGAGCGCGTGCCCTTACAAGAAGCCGTACTACAACTGGGGTACCGGCAAGTCGGAGAAGTGTATCTTCTGCTATCCCAGGGTCGAGGGCGGGATGCCGAACGCGTGCGCGCACTCATGTGTTGGAAGGATCAGGTACGTGGGCGTCCTCTTCTACGACGCGGACAGGATAGATGAGACGGCCAAACAGCCTGACGACAGGCTTGTTGAGGCCCAGAGGGACATCATCCTGGATCCATTCGATCCCAAGGTGATAGAAGGCGCGAAGAAGAATGGAGTTGAAGAGAACTGGATCAAGGCGGCCCAGAACTCCCCGTCATACAAGATGGTCAAGCAGTGGAGGATCGCAATGCCGCACCATCCGGAGTTCAGGACGGTGCCGATGAACTTCTATCTGCCGCCTCTTTCGCCTATCCTGCACCAGGCAAAGGCGATGAGCGGCGGGACATTCGACCCCGAGACCTCCGACTTCTGGAACGACATCGACAGGATGAGAATTCCGCTCAAGTTCCTCGCCAACCTGATAGGCGGCGGCAACGAGAGGGTCGTCCTCGAGTCGCTGAAGAAGCAGATGGCGGTCAGGATCTACAGGCGCCAGAAGAGGATAGGCGATGTGGGCGAAGAGAAGGCAAAGCGCATACTCTCGGAGGTGGGCCTCACCGAGCAGGATGCTGAGGAGATCTACAAGCTCGTCTCTCTCGCGACCTACCAGGAGAGATTCGTCATTCCGGAAACACATCGCGAAATCAAGACTACCGTCGATCCGAGGACGGTCTACGAGAAGAGGGGCAACGTCGGCCTCGGACCAAAGACGGCGGAGTGGCCGAGGAGGCAGTGGTAAGTGCAGGTGGCATTGGACAATCACTTGTATAATCGCTTTGCCGCCCTGCTGGAGTATCCGCGGGATGGTATGAAGGAGTTGGCCCGGGAGTGCGTCGACGCCCTCCTGGGCCATACCGGATATCCCCCGGAGGTGGCGGAGGATGTGGCCGCCTTTAAGGAGGAGACCGCCAGGATGTCCATAGAGGATCTCAAGGGGCTCTACTCCTATACCTTTGAGTTTGCCGCGGACACTACGCTCGATATGGGGTACTTTCTCTACGAGGGCTTCAAGAGGTCTAACGCGCTTGCGAGCATAAAGGGGATGTACAAGGACAAGGGCTTTCCATTTGATGTTGTGGCGCAGGGCGAGCTGCCCGATCATCTGCCTGTAGTCCTCAGATTTCTGGCCTTTGTCGACGACGGGGATATACGGAAGAGCTTCAGGGAGGACTTCCTCGTAAAGGCGCTGGAAAAGCTCAGTAAAAACTTTGAGAAGCTGAGGGACAATCCCTACAGGCGCGTGATCGAGGCCTTGTTGACGGTCATCGACAGGGATATAAAGGCGGAAGGCTAGAGTGGCGGCGGATGTGAGCATGACTGGAACGTCATATCGAAGGCGAATCAGGCTGAGACAGCCTTATACCTTAAAGAAGGAGGTTGGGTAAAATGGATTGGAATTTTGCGTTGTTTGGGGCTGTGCCCTATATCGCGGTCTTCATCGCCGTGGTAGGATCTATCTGGAGGTTCAACAGTAATAGGTTTTCATGGTCGAGCCAGTCGTCCGAGTTCCTCGAGAACAAGACGCTCTTTTACGGGGCCTTTCCGTGGCACTACGGAATCATACCGATCCTCTTGATGCACATCCTGGTGATAATATTTCCCAGTGTGCTCTTTGCGTGGAATGGCGCTCCGGTAAGGCTCTATCTGCTTGAGCTCTCCGGTCTGGCCCTCGGTTTTCTCGCCCTCTTCGGCTTGCTGGTCTTTATCTACAGGAGGCTGACCGACAGCCGGGTGAGGGCCGTTACATCTTCCTGGGACATCCTGGTCCTCATAGTGCTCATCATACAGGTTGTGACCGGGCTCGGCAACGCCATACTCTACAAATGGGGTTCCAACTGGTATGCCGGCGCCGCGGTGCCGTGGATCTGGTCGCTATTCATGCTGAACCCCTCTGTGGATTATATTGCCGACCTGCCGTTGAATGCGAAGATACACATATTCAACGCGCTGATATTCATCGGTCTTATACCGTTTACGCGCTTTGTCCACTTCCTGGTGATCAACCCGTACAAGTACCTGACACGGCCTTACCAGATCCAAAGGTGGTACAGCAGGGCCCCTAGGACGGAACACGTCAGGCAGTACAAGTAGTAGGATGCGCGAATGCCGGGGGTTGTATCGAGCGCCCCCGGCTGTGCCGCTATACCGTTCTCACCCGCCAGGGAGAGTGGTATGGAGGAAAGAAGCAGTGATTCAAAATCAGGAAAAAGGAGACACAGAGAAATGGCAAATATTAAGGAATGGGACGTAGAAGACGAATCGTTCTGGAATTCCAAAGGGAAGCATATCGCGACTAGAAACCTCTGGATATCCATCCCCAGTCTTCTGGTCGGCTTCGCCACTTGGCTCATGTGGGGTATAATAACCGTCCAGATGATAAACCTGGACTTTCCATTCACGAAGCCCCAACTCTTCACGCTGGCGGCTATCGCCGGTCTGACCGGCGCAACCTTGAGAATCCCGAGTTCGTTCATGATAAGGATAGCCGGCGGCAGGAACACCATATTCTTCACGACGGCATTGATGATGATCCCTTCGATAGGGGCGGGCATCGCGCTGCAGAGCAAGACTACGCCGCTGTTCGTCTTTCAGATATTAGCATTCTTCTCAGGTTTCGGCGGCGGGAACTTCGCCTCATCCATGAGCAACATCAGTTTCTTTTACCCCAAGAGGATGCAGGGATATTCCCTCGGCATGAACGCCGGTCTGGGCAACTTCGGCGTGACCACGATGCAGATCCTGGTGCCGTTGGTTATGACCTTCGCGCTCCTCGGCCCGCTCAGCGGCGATCCGATGATCCTGGTATCCCCCAGCGGGAGCCTCTTGAGCCTTATAACCGGAACCAAGATACCAGCGGGCGACCCTTCCTGGATAGCCAACGCCGGATGGGTCTGGATGCTGTGGTTGATTCCGCTGGCCTTCGCCGGCTGGTTCGGGCTGAATAACATCACCGCGGAGCATGTCTCTCCCAACCTTCCCAACCCGCTGGTCTGCTTCGGCAAGATTGTCTATCTCCTGGTCATAGGCTTCATCTTTGCGGGTATAGGCCTCTATCTTCTCCTGCCGCCGCCGTACGGGTACGGTGTCAATAAGTGGGTAGTGCTGGCCGGAGTCATATTCTGCACGATCTTTGGGATGAGATATCTTACGCCGCAGTCGATCAGGGAGAACCTGGCCAGGCAGTTCAAGGTATTCAGTAACTCCCACACTTGGATCATGACCGTGATTTACATCATGACATTCGGTTCCTTCATCGGTTTTTCCGCGTCGTTTCCGCTCAGCATCAAGGTGATCTACGGTTTCCAGCACATCCAGGACGCGGCCGGGGTATGGACACACAATACCGTTAACCCAAACGGCCCAAGCGCCTTGTCTTACGCCTGGCTCGGCCCCTTCATCGGCGCCACCATCAGGCCGCTCGGCGGATGGGTCTCGGATAAGGTCGGCGGCGCCCTGGTCACCCAGGTATGCAGCATAGCGATGGTAATCTGCGCGGTCTGGGTCGCCTTTGTCATGAAGGCATCCTTTAAATCGGCCACGCCAGAGGTCTACTTCATGCAGTTCTTCCTGCTCTACCTGGTGCTCTTCCTGGCGAGCGGTATAGGGAACGGCTCCACCTTCAGGACGATATCTCAGGTTTTCGACAAAGAGCAGGCCGGTCCGGTCTTAGGCTTCACGTCGGCCGTCGCGGCCTACGGCGCCTTTATCATGCCCAAGGTCATAGGTGAGCAGATAAAGCTCTTTACGCCGGAAAGGGCGTTGCTCGGTTTCGCCGCCTACTACGCGGTGTGCTGCGTGCTGAACTATCTGGCATACCTGAGGCCGGGCGCAAAGTACAAGAATCCGTAAGTATATGTGGTTAGAGTGCCGCAAGAGAAGCGGTTGTGATGAGGCGGGGTTTTCCTGAAGGGAGGCTCCGCCTTTTCCGTTTGGGTAGTATTCGGCAGTGGGAGCTCCCCATCGCGGGTTGCAGCCATGTCTCTCAGCGCTGTCTGTCATCGAGCGGATTTCTCCGTCCCGCGAACCATTTGATTGTGCTTGACAACGGGAAAAGTCAGGCTATAATGGGTTTAAAGTATCTAAGCGGCCAATCGAAGAGACAAAACCGTTAATGACAAGGGGGGCATCATGCATAAAGTCAGCGAGTTCGACAACTTTGGCATTGAGGAGATGAATGCCGACCAGTACAAGGAGAAGCATGCCTAAGTCCTTGAACACTGCAAGTGTCCGGCATGCCCCACGTATGTGGAGGGTGACGCGCCTGTCGGATACTGTTTTCCGCTTATAGGGACCAGCAAGAAGATACAGTGGGAGAAGGATTGCATATGCGAGACATGTCCTGTCTACAAGGAGTATGAGCTGACACACACCCACTATTGCACCCGGTGCTCACAGGTATGCCAGGCTTACAAGGAGCAGCTGGGCGGGGGACATGAGTAGTTTTGTCTGATGCGTAATTCGCGGCATTGTGTATAGTTGACGCCCCGGTGAAACCCTTTCCGAAGACTGATTAACCTGGTTTTACCGTCCCTGAAGGGAAGGTAGGACAAAGAATGGCCTTTGTTGTAACAGCAAGCCAGCAGATAGAGACGCGTATGCGCATATTTGCTGGCTCTTTTTCACTGTCCTGGGCATGGTTTCCGGAAGCCGCCGCCGAGGGGTGACCTTGATCAGGTCAAGCAGCGGGACCACCTTGAGAAAGGGGGCCTTTTATCCTATCATGGGGCACCTCTCCGAAATAGATAAAGGGTATAGATTATCTTGATGCAGGTCATGAAATTACGCACACGGCGCCTTCCGGTCTTGATAACCTTGTTTTTGCTGCTAGCACTCGTCGATTTTTCCCCCGTGCTTGCGCGGGAAGTGGTGGTCGCCGGTCCGGATGAGTCGATACAGGCGGCTATCGATGCTGCCGGGCGTTTCGATGTGATCATTATTCGGAACGGTACCTATGTCGAGAATATTATGATCAACAAACCCCTTACGATAAGATCTGAACACGGCGGAGGTAGCACTACCATCGAGGCGAAAGACCCCGCCGCTCCCGTAGTGTGGGTGTTAGAGACCGGAGGTGTCTTTGTCAACGGCATTACGGTCACGGGATCGATCCATTCCGGCCTCTTTCTGAAGAAGACACGGGATTCGGTTCTGTCTGATAATGTGGCGGTAGAGAACGGTACCGGTATCCTACTGCAGTATTCGGACGGGAATACCATCTCCGGGAATCTCGCCAGCGATAATATTACCGGATTGAACCTTGAGTTTTCCGATGAAAATACAGTCAAGGAGAATAAGATTGACTCTAATCGAGACAAGGGTATCATATTGAACTCTTCAAACAAGAACATATTAAGGGATAACAGCGCCAATAGCAACTATTGGAACGGGATAACACTCTGGGCTTCTCGAAATAATATAATAGAGGAGAACGAAGTTGTAAAGAACACCTATGCCATCGTTCTCAGCAATTCGAAAGACAACGAAATACGGGGCAACAGGACCA
>WGFD01000046.1 GCA_015492395.1 Deltaproteobacteria bacterium
TAGATGATATCGCGAAGGTCGTCAGGGTACGGTTGACCGGCGCATGTGGCGGCTGTCCCGGCGCGGCAATGACCCTTAAGGCCGGAGTCGAAGAGGCCATAAAGAAGGGTGTCCCCGAAATAATGAAGGTGGAAGCGGTATAGCTTCGCCTTGCAGGATACCGTTCTTGATCTCTCGAAGGGTCGGTCATAATAAAAAACAAGGAGGCACACCGTGACAGCACGGTGTGCCTCCGTATCCTAATATAACATCGAAGGAAAGCACCTTTACCTGTAGTAACTCACTACCTCTTTCATGTCCGGCCTCACAATCCAGGCGCCATGCAGATCAAACCTATCGGCAAGCTTCTTCGACTCCTCTCTCGCCTCTTCCTCCGATGAATAAAAACCTACACGGAGCCTGTGCCAGCGAGTACCATCCACGTCCGTCTCTGTGACATACGCATTGTAACCTGCCCCATCCAGATCCTCCTCGAACCTCTCGGCTTCATCTCTGGAGATAAACGAAGCGAGACTCACCACCCAGGGTTTATACACCCTCTTCTCTCCGGCAATCTTCTGCAGCGCCTCGGAGGAGAAAAAGCGGAGCCACTTGTCGTCAACCTTCAACGCCTCGGTAAGCGCCCCTTCAGCCTTCCTGTCACCCAGCCTTCCCAGCGCCAGGGCAGCCTCACGACGCACGAACAGGTCCCCTTCCGAGGCCAAGACATCTATAAGGGGCTTTACAGCCCTTTCGTCCTTGCGCCTCCCAAGCCACCTTGCCGCCTCGGCCCGCTCCACCCACGGCCTTTCGTCATCCAACAGTAGTTCTATATAAGAAGCGACACTGTCACTGCCACCCGGCAAGTACATGGGCATAACGTAGACTCCACCCCCCCTCATCGTCTTAGTGTTAGTGGCGGCAGTTTTTCTTTCGGTCTCGGCCATGATCCTCTTCGCCGCAGCCGCAACCCTTGTCTCCCGGGCTACCGGCTCCATATTAATGCCAAATGTCTTCAGGGCCTTCGATGCCTCCACGGCAACCGCCTTTATCTCCTCTCTTTCACCATCCGACATCTTGATCACTATTCCCTCATCCTCCAGGGCCGACTTCAGCGGATCTATAGCCCTCCTGTCCCCCAGCTTTGCGAGTGACTTTGCCGCCTCGCTGCGAACAAAGACATTGGAATCGCCTTCAAGCGCTTCCAACAGTGGTTCAACGGACCTCTTGTCGCCTATACTGCCCAATGACTTAACCGCATTCTTACGGACGACCCATTGTTCATCCTCCCTCAGAGCCCCTATCAAGGCATCCACCGCCTCAGCATCCTTCTTCTCTCCCAGCCGCCATGCCGCCTGTGACCTCTCTCCCCACTCCCTATCCCTATCCAGCAGTATTGCTATATCATCCCTCGTATCGCCGCTCCACGATATTTGGCCGCCCGTCTTCCCCGCAGCAGCCGTTGCAGAGAGTTTATCATTGATCTTTACACGGACACTGGGGCCTCGGACACCTGCTACCGGAACATCCCACGCCTCTCCCCCCGCCATCTGTGTCTTCATCGCCATGATGGGAAAGAGCAGCATGGAGCCGAACAGGCCGATGACAACGGCCGGCACCAGGAGAAAGCCGAACACCCCGGTGGCCAATACCCCAATCTTCGCCTTGCCGGTCGGCTGAAAGGGTATGTCGCCCTTCTCCTCCTTCAGATCTTCGAAGACGAGGTACATATAGATAAGGGTAAACGGAATGAAGAAGATATTCACAATAGGTCCCACAACAGGTATCATGGAGATAAGTATCGACATCACTGAGACTACAGCAAGTCTGACGAAGACACCGAACCATCTTCCGCGGACATACTCCTTGCTCTTCAGGAGAGAGTTCATTCCATGGACATCCTCCGATACCACTATGAAGGGAGCGAAGTAAAACCATATAAGGAACAGAAGGCCGGGAATAAAGAAAAGCATGAATGCGCCGGCCACGATGAAACTAAATAGAGAATACATCCACAGGAAAGAGACCGCCTTGGGTTTACTGCTTTGGAGGGCCTCTTTAATGCCGTAATCGTGGTTGATTACGGCGTAAAAGACGGCGGCCAGGCCCCAAGTCATACCTAGAGACGACAGTGTCAGGCCCAGAAAGAAGGCCCCGGCCATTACTCCATACATAAGGCCGGGCAAGACCTGTGATATAATAAAACCAATCCCCGCGAAGACGGCGATCGGGATGATGAGGAATACGATGGAGAGTATAAACAGCCCAAGCAGCGTGCCTATCCGGCCCTTGTATATCTCCCACGCCCTCTTCAGCAGATCCCCTATCCCGGAGAGTTCACCCTTTACAGCTTCTTCCATAACCAGCCTCTACCACACCTCCACAGTAGCCGTGCAATCTCTATATATATCGGCGAGTGCCTACCTTTTCTTTAATCCTTTTTTTGATGAACCGGTCATTTGCGGAAAACGGGAAGGCGGGTGACGAAGACATTGGAGTATTTCACGAAGCCGTTCTTCTCAGGGATCGGAATGAACTACCTATAAGCGACAGGTTATGGCGTATAAGAGATGTGGAAGACAGGTGCATGGAGCCAGATGCTGCAATCTTCCCGGAACCGGGCATTTGGTCATCTTAGATCGGAGACCGGGACTTCTCCCCCGGGGCCATTATCCCTATTTATGCAGACAATGAACGGTCTGATCCCTTCCAGCCTCTTGTTCCCGATACCCTTCACCCTGGTAAGTTCTTCTATGGAATCGAAACCACCCAGCCGACTTCTCATCTCCACTATCCTCCTCGAAAAACTCGGACCTATGCCCGGAAGTGCGGTAAGGTCCTCCTCCGTCGCCGAATTTATGTCTATTTTAAGGCCCATAACCAGCCTTGCATAACCGTCCCCGACGGCCTGTGAAGGGCCGTCCTTCCCAGATGGACCCGCAGGCGAAGTACCTATGGTCGCCGGCGCGATGTAATGCCTTGCCAAGTAAATGCAGAAGAGTATGATCGACAGGAACAACAGGGCCTTCTCTATCCGCCCTCCACCCCGGCCGGCCGGCGCTATCTTCTCTTCCTGTGCCGTCTCTCGTCCTTGTAGAGTTTATACTCCAGGCTGTCCACAAGGGCCTGCCAGCTCGCCTGGATGACGTTTTCCGATACACCCACCGTGCCCCACCTGTCCTTACCGTCACCCGATTCGACCAGGACCCTCACCTTCGCCGCCGTACCCATCCCGGCGGTCAGTACCCGGACCTTAAAGTCAAGGAGGGTGACATCCTTTAAGGTCGGGTAAAAGCGCTCCAGCGCCTTTCTCAGCGCCATGTCGAGGGCATTAACAGGACCGTTTCCCTCGGCCGCCGTATGCTCGACCTCGCCATTCACCTCCAGCCTTATCGTTGCCTCGGAGTATGGTGATTCGTCCTCCCTCTTCTTCTCGTCTATGACCCTGAAGCCAAGGAGCCTGAAGTACCTCTTCTTCTTCTCCATCGCCCGCTGCATCAGCAATTCAAAGGATGCCTCAGCCCCTTCGTACTGGAAGCCCTGGAACTCCAGGTCTTTCAGCATCCGGACGATCTTCCTTACA
>WGFD01000047.1 GCA_015492395.1 Deltaproteobacteria bacterium
CTCGTCCGCTGTCTGGACATGCGTATGGGTACCAACGACCGCACTCACCTTACCGTCCATATGCCAGCCGAACGCCGTCTTTTCAGAAGTGGCTTCAGCATGAAAGTCTATTACTATGATATCCGCCTCTTCCTCTTCAGCAAGTTTTGCGGCAACGTCCCGGCCGGCCTTGAATGGGCACTCCAGATCGTCCATGAAGACCCTTCCAGAGAGGTTCATGACGCCTATCCTTGTACCAGAATTGGTTTCAAAGACGCCATGGCCGCCGCCCGGCACTGATTCCGGGTAGTTTTCGGGTCTCAAGAGCCTGCGGCTGTCCGCTATGTACCGGACAACCTCTTTCTTGTCCCATATATGGTTCCCGGACGTTATTACATCGACACCGGCATGGAAGAGCTCCTCGGCAACCGCAGGTGTGATTCCAAAGCCGGCGGCGGCATTCTCCCCGTTTGCCACCACAAAGTCCACACCGCGACTACCTACTATCTTCGGCAGTAACTCCCTGACAGCGACCCTGCCGGGCTTTCCAATTATATCCCCGATAAAAAGGACATTCGTCAGTTCACCCATCGCGCGAACTATCTGGCATAATCAACAGCCCTTGTCTCTCTGATAACGACGACCTTTACCTGTCCGGGATAGCTCAACTCCTTCTCTATCCTCTTGGCTATATCCCTGGAAAGTACCACCGCATCCTCGTCGTTGACGGCCTTGTTCTCGACCATAACCCTGATCTCCCTACCGGCCTGTATCGCATAGGTCTTCTCGACACCGGCAAAGGACTTCGCTATCCTCTCCAGATCCTCCAGGCGTTTTATATACCCCTCGAAGGTCTCCTTTCTCGCCCCCGGCCTCGCCGCCGAGAGGGCGTCTGCCGCCTGGACAAGGACACCAAGGATCGATGCCGGGGTGTCGTCATGGTGCGTCGCAATAGCCGCAACGATCTTGGGGGATTCGCCGTACTTCCTGGCCAGATCACCGCCTATGCTGGCATGCGAGCCCTCTATCTCATGGTCAACGGCCTTGCCGATGTCATGGAGCAGTCCGGCTCTCCTCGCCTGCTTAGTAGAAAGACCGAGTTCCGCGGCCATCATACCGCAAATAAAGGCGACCTCCAGAGAGTGTACATATACGTTCTGCGCATAACTCGTCCTGAACTTGAGCTTGCCTACGAGCTTGGTGAGTTCGGGATGCACCCTGTGCACCCCTACATCGAAGACAGCCCTCTCCCCAGCCTCCCTGATGGTCTTATCTATCTCTTTTTCAACCTTGCCAACCACTTCCTCTATCCTGGCGGGGTGTATCCTTCCGTCCGCCACCAGCTTCTCCAACGACATCCTGGCGACCTCTCTTCTAACAGGGTTATAGCCGGAGAGTATAACGGCTTCAGGCGTGTCATCTATAATAATCTCTATACCGGTTGCAGCCTCTATCGCCCTTATATTACGCCCCTCTCTGCCTATTATCCTGCCCTTCAACTCATCGCTCGGCAACGGTACGACCGAAACCGTCTTCTCGGCCACGTATTCACCGGCATATCTCTGAATCGCAATGCTGATGACCTCTCTCGCCTTATTCTCCGCACTCTCCTGCAGCTCCTCCTCTATCCTCTTTAAACTCTTTGCCGCCTCATGCCTGGCCTCATTCTCCATCAGCTCTATAATCGACTTCTTCGCCTCGTCGGCGGACATACCGGAGATACGCTCCAGTTTCGCCCTCTGCTCTTCGATCAAGGCGTCGATCTTCCTCTCTTCCTCCTGGAGCCTCTTCTCTTGCTGCTGCAGGTTTCTGTCCCTCCTCGCATAGTCCGCTTCTCTCTTCTCGAATACATCCATCTTCCTATCGAGGCTCTCCTCCTTATGGACAAGTCTCTTCTCCAACGCCTGCAGGTCATGCATCCTCTCTTTTATTTCCTTATCAAGCTCGAGTTTGCCCTGATAGAGCTTATCCTTGGCCTGAAGAGAGGCCTCCTTCTTGATGTTCTCCGCCTCCTTCTTGGCCTCCTCGATGGTGGAAGCCGCCATCTTCTCCGCAGCCTCCATATTACCTTCAACGATCTTCTTCCTCAGTATGAACCCGATTCCTATGCCCACGAAGGCTGCTACAAGAGAGGCCGATATGAGTACGAGCATGTACGATGTCTCCATCTATATCCCCCTTTATACAAGTTTAAACGATGAAATTCCCCGGTTTCTCATACAAGGTCTATAACGTTCCCTTCAGTGACTATCTTGTTCATCTTCATGTCGTGCGGTTCCGAATCCATGAAGTCCAAGAGCTGGAACTCGAAGGCCAGCCCCACCGTCAAGCACCTCTTTGCCCCAAGGGCCCTGTCATAGTAACCCTTACCATATCCGACCCTATTGCCGCACCGGTCGAACACGACCCCAGGCACTACGATCATATCCAGGTGTGATATACAGCCCACAACCGAGTCGCCCGCAGGTTCGGAGATATCATAGGAGCCCCTGGTAAAGTCTTCCTTGCCTCCGGCCTGAACAAATACGAGCCCTCTCTTCCCCCTCACAATCCTGGGGAAGTATACCTCCTTACCTCCGGCCAGCGCCTCTTCCCAGATCGTCTCGGTCAACACCTCGTTCTTAAAGCTGACATAGAGGGCGATCCTCTTCGCCCTTGCAAACTCTTTCAGTCCCAGAAACCTCTCCTGGACCATTGAACTCCTGCAATAAAATTCCTCAGGGTCCATCTCAATACGGCGCTGAAGGACATCCTTACGGAGATACTCCTTTAAAGACTGCAAACTCATCCTGGTTAACTACGCGGGAACTGGAAAAGGTATAAAAAGGCGAGGATAGATTAAAAGGCCCTTTCTCTCTAAAAAGATAGGGAGATATTGATATAGGCTAGCACTCGGTCGTGATCAACGCATACTTATATCTTTAATCGCTGTACCCCGAGGCGATTAGCCTGCCATATGTTTCGTTCATTGCCAAATTTATTCAACCTATATCTATGCCAATTATTCAATGCAAGCAACAAATCTTACCCTTTTACCTCTTTACTCTTCCGAGTCCCACGTTAAGACAATCTCTCCCCCGCCTCTATGCCGTGCCAGCAGTTTCAGTGAACCTACCTCTAAAGTAGGTGGGCACCTTGTAACTGCCTTCGACTTCCCCTGGAATCTATGGGGCCTGCCGGCAACCAGTCAGGGAAGGTTCCCTTTTCAATTATGTTGGTTCTACATATTACCACTGGTCACAAGCACGGCAGGGGAGAAAACCCCTTCTCTTATTAAGCAATTTTCCTGTTTATCCTGGCAGCAAGTTCGTATGACCTGCATTCAAGCCTATTTACCTTCTCTATCAAACTAAGATAATCCCCGGCAATATTCAGTACAGTCAACAAAGCCAGGTCCAAGGTCGAAACAGCCTTTGTCTTCTCCTTTACCTCCTCAGCTTTTTTATTTATATAACTTTCAACCTTCCTTATGTACTCTTCGCTCTTGTCACTCTTAATGTGAAGTCTCCGCCGCAGTATATCCAGCTCCATAGACCTCTTTGTCTCCATCTCAAGCATTCTTCATCAACCTGTCAAGCCTCGCTATCAGGCCGTCTACC
>WGFD01000048.1 GCA_015492395.1 Deltaproteobacteria bacterium
GAGGCAAACGCCGTGATATGCTATTTCATCGGGAATACCGATAAGTGTAATGAAGCCTTTGGAGCAAGTTACATATCCAAGATACTCGGATATAACGAAGAAGCTATAAGATCGGTGCTTTCCGTATTGCAGGATATGGAGGAGATCAGCAATACATATCTTGAAGAGATAGGGAAGACCTCCGCCAATCTTCAAACCATATATAAGTATGTTGATGAGATAAAGTACATAGCCGATCAGACCAATCTTCTTGCCCTCAATGCCTCAATAGAGGCGGCTAGGGCCGGGGAGCACGGCAAGGGGTTCGCGGTCGTCGCCGAGGAGGTGAGAAGGCTTGCGGACAAGTCCAACCGCACCGCCTCGAATATAGATACCACCGCGAAGGTGTCGAATGAGGCCTTAAGTGATATGCAGAAGAACATAGAGTCGAGGGTGAGGGCCAGTGTGAAGAGGATGAAGAGTTCGGAGGAGGTCTTGTCCGGGACCGTTCAGAGCTTCAATAAGTCCATATCTAACGTTTCCGATGCGGTCAAGGTGCTTACCGAGAGTTACCAGACCATATCAAAAGAGATCGAATCCGTTATGTTCTCCCTTCAGTTCCAGGATATCGTTCGCCAGCAGATAGAGCACGTTATAGAGCCGCTATCCAAGCTGAAAGGGAGTTTTTCGAAACTGAGTGAAGGTGTGATGGAGTTCGGCGCCGTTCTGCGCTCCAACGGGGCGAAGGAACGGGTCTCGGAGGACCTTAAGGCGATCTACACAATCGACACGGAGAGGCTCAATCTGCGTGAGGCGCTCGCCACGGATACCGGTAAGGCCGCGGCAGAGGATGGCGCGGCATCTCAAGTGGAGGAAAGTCAACCGGTGAAC
This sequence comes from Deltaproteobacteria bacterium, assembly GCA_015492395.1. GTDB lineage: Bacteria > Desulfobacterota > GWC2-55-46 > S146-70 > S146-70 > S146-70. The sequence goes on from WGFD01000048.1 coordinate 871, forward strand.
GGCGGCGGGGACTCAAAGGATAAAGAGTTTGATGACAATGTGGAGCTGTTTTGATGTTTCCATCCATATGGATACCCGGTTATAGACGGAGGCCTGTACTATTTTTGAACGTGCATCGCGAGCGAAATATCGCCGGATAATTCCTTGCATGAGGAGATTTCCTGCCTGCTTAAGTGGAGCTTCAATACGATGAGGGGGATATGAAGATAACTACAGTGAGGAATAAGGAGGGCAAGGTCGTAGTCAAGGTTGGGTGCGACCTTGCCAGCGGCCGGGACGCCGCTGAATTCAAGGACACCCTTCAGAAACTCTACGATGAAGGGGAAAAAGAGATCGTATTGGACTTAAATGGCGTTGGAATGATAAACAGTTACGGTATCGGGAAGATATTGATGTTCTATAAGAGGTTCAAGGATGTGGGGGGCAAGCTCTACATCAAGGGGCCTTTGCAAGGGACGATAAAAGAGACATTCCAAACGATCATGCTGGATAAACTCCTGAAGGAATACAGAGAAGAGGAGGCCGACTAAAATGCCTAAGTCAATACTTGCGGTCGACGACTCGGTTACAATGCAGCAGACCATATCCATGATCCTGGAGGGTGAAGGGTACAGCGTCGTTACGGCAAAGGACGGTACGGATGGTCTGCAAAAGCTTAAGGGCGGTGAACGGTTCAACGTGATCATAACGGACGTGAATATGCCTAATATGGACGGCATAACCTTTACACGTGAAGCCAGAAAACTGGCGCAGTATAAGTTTACGCCAATCATAGTCGTGACGACCGAGTCTCAAATCAACAAGAAGGAGGAAGGCAAGGCGGCCGGCGCCACCGGGTGGATAGTCAAACCCTTCAAACCGGCGCAACTCATAGCGGTCGTCAAGAAGGTGAGTCCATGACGAGAATACGCCGGTTGGATCTGTGCAATCTCTACGCGTGTCCCGCACCTTATTGACACATGCCTTGCTTCCAACCCTTTTATAATATGGAGACGGACGCTTTAGCCTTCTGAAAGGTGGTAAGATGGAAAGGATGACGTCTCCAGGAAGGCCGGATTCGGATCTCGCGGCAAAGCGGGCCGGTGCGCGAGACGGCTGGAGATGCGATGCGCCGACGGACCCGCCGAAGATATACGACGAACGCGCTTCCTCCAGCATGGCGTACCGCATGGACGATAAGAAGTCCGGTAAAGGGACCTTTATAAAGCCGTCAAGGAATAGTGAACAATAGCGAGGACAGGAGGTGGGGAAATGAAGATAACGGATGATAAACTCATAGAAGAGCTGCAAAGACGCCTGGATGAAAAGAACAGGGCCCTGTTCGATCTTGAGGCCCTCAACCGCAACTTGAAGATGGTGAATAAGAAGCTCAAGGAGTCTGAGCAGTTGAAGTCGAACTTCCTTTCAAACCTGAGGAATGAGATAAATAACCCCCTTGCAACCTTGACGGCCCTCACGAGTGAGCTGTTGTCGGTGGGGTGTAAGGATAATGAGAGGTACAGGTCCATTGCGAAGATGCTACATGCAGAGGCCCTTAACCTTGACTTCCAAGTCAGAAATATAATGGCGGCCTCGGAACTTGAGTCCGGTGAGACGGCGGTCTATCCGACAAAGGTTGACATAAACGCACTTGTAGATGATATCCTGGACGACTTTTCTTGGATGCTGGAAGACAAAAAGATAAGTGTAGTTAAGGATGGGAGTGTGCCCATGTGGTTGAATACGGATTCCGAGAAGATGCGCATAGCCATTTCGAACCTGATCAGCAACGCCATCATCTTCAACAAGGAAGGCGGGAAAGTGATTATATCCAAGGGCTTGCAGGAGGGCGGATTCTCATTTTCGGTAGAGGATGAAGGCATAGGCATTAAGAGGTCCGATCTGCCGTTGATATTCGACAGGTTCAGGCAGGTGGACATGGGGGCAAGAAAGGCTTACAGGGGGCACGGGCTCGGCCTCAGCGTGTCCAAGGCGGTGGTTGAGCTTATGGGTGGGGAGATCACCGTAAAGAGCAGGCCTGGAAAAGGGAGTGCCTTCACCGTGACCATTCCGGAACAGCAGGAGTTGGAAGGGGAGGATATGACGGTGGATGGTGTGGAGTTATTTGACGGGGCGATGGAGTTTTAAAATGGCCCAGGGAGGCAACGGGAATAGTAGTGACAGCTTCTTCCTTCATCCCGGGACTATACTGGCCTCGAATAAACCGGTCGTTGTGACTACGATTCTGGGCTCCTGTGTTTCAGTATGTCTCTGGGACCCTGCCTTGAGAATTGGCGGCATAAACCACTATCTTCTCCCCCTCTGGAATGGTGAGGGGCTCCCGCTGCCCAAGTACGGCAATATCGCGATCAGCAGGCTGGTAGAGATGATGCTGTCCGAAGGATCGAGAAAGGGAAACCTCAAGGCCAAAGTGTTCGGGGGCGCCTCCATAAACGTCCATGATAACGGTCTTTTGAATGTGGGAAAGAGGAATGTGATCCTCGCAAGGGACCTCCTCGAAGAAGAAGGCATACCTATAGTGAGCTCCCACCTGGAGGGCAACATGGGGAGGAAGCTCATCTTCTTCAGTGAGACTGGTGTAGTCCGGATGAAACTTCTCAAAAAGTCGAAGAGGGCCGGCAAGTAAAGGGCCTTTCGTTAACTTGCGGGCGTTCCGCCCGTGTGTGGACT
>WGFD01000049.1 GCA_015492395.1 Deltaproteobacteria bacterium
ACTATAAACAGGACCTTTGAAAAGATCGTCGCCAAACACCCCCCCCCTCCTTCCAGGGGAAGGCCTGTGAAGATAAGGTATGTCACCCAGAAGGGGACCTCCCCCCCCACATTTATTGTATTTACAAACTGTCCCGGAGGCATAAAGAGGCCGTACGAAAGGTACCTTATCGGCCGGATCAGGGAAAGCTTTGGCATGCGGGACGTCCCTGTCAGGCTCACCTTCAGTAAATAAGACTTCCCTATGAAGAGATTGCTGCATATAGTCAGTGATACGGTAAGGCACTTTATAGACGACAACTGCATGCACTGGGCCGCCGCCCTGTCCTTCTACACCATCCTCTCCCTTGTTCCCATACTGTTGCTTACGGTGTCTATCGCCGGCCTGGTACTGGGAACGGAGGAGACCCTCCTGGATCAACTGACCGCCATGGTGAGGGACTCCTTTCCATACATAAGCGACTCCGTCATTTCACACCTCCACGGCCTGATAAAGAGGCAGAAGGTATTCAGTTGGTTCGCCATAATCGTCATCATATGGTGGGCGGAATTCCTACTGAAGGCCATTCACGATGCAATGATACCCATATTCGGCATAACGCACAAGAGGGGCCTTCTCTTGAACATGGTCCTCTCATGGGGAGTATTCTTTATAGGCACGGCTGTGGTAGTCTTCTCGATAGCCATAACGATGGTGGTCGAGTTTCTGCACAAGATACATCTGTCGGTACTGGGTATAGACGTGATGGACCTGATTGCCTGGAGTCTGACATTCAAGTACTTTCTTCCCCTTGCCGTAATGGTGTTTGCCACCTCTGTGGCGCTTAAGGTGCTGGCCGGCAGCATGATAAAACTACGTGACGCCATCGCCGGAGGTATATTCTTCGCGGTATTTTGGGAGATCGCAAAACATGCCTTCACGTGGTATGTCGCGCATTTTGCCGGTTACAATATGATATACGGTTCGTTGGGGGCGTTGATGATAGTGCTGATATGGATATTCTACTCCTTCAACATCTTCCTATTCAGCGCCGAGATAGCGAGTGTTGTCAGTATATCGAGGAAAAGGCAGGGCTCCTGATGGTGGAAATGAGCGTGGGGGTGGATGTAGTCTCCACTGATCCGTGTTAAAGCCGGTTGGGGGATCCCGCCCTGATGCCGGCATAGCCCTCGCGCTCGAATATCCTGCAGAGTCCGGTCAGCTCGCAGTAAGTGCATGCAGAATCGGCGGCGCCGTATCTCGCCGGGTCCACCGCTGTTCTTCCACCGACAAAGTCCTCAACCAGTGTCTTTATCACCCTGCGCCATCTCTCCATGAGGTCGTCCCAGTTCTGTACGCCATCCACCCCCTCTTTCCACCTGTCCTTATCCAATGGCTTCAAACCGGGCAATATATCTCCTTCCCTGGCTATGCCGATAAACTCGCATCTTCCTCTCTTTAGGGAGGCAAAAGCGACCGCGTCGTACCGGCCTGAGAGGTTGTAGAGAAGGAGCTGCGGCTCCTTTGGTCTCCCGCCCAGCCAATCGTTCCTGCTGCAGTCTCCGGTTTTATAGTCAAGGATCACCTGCCGCCCTCCTGTTATGGTGTCTATACGGTCGAAGCGCGCCGCTATCTCCAGACCGCCGACCACTATAGCCGTCAGGTGCTCTGTGGCCTTTACCGTGAAGTCGCTTCGCTTGGATTCGATGGCAAGCCACTCCCCGAGAAGCCCCTCCAGCCTCTCCCTCTCCATGGCAAGATACCTCCTGGACAGTCGCTGCATGAGCCTCACACCGGTAAATGCCTCTCCCGCCGCTTCCCTGATGAGAGAGGTCAGCTCCCCCCGGGCCTCCGCCGCCTTTAACTGCCCGGAATCCTTCACCTTGTCCCAGAATATCTTCATAGCCTTGTGGATGATGGCACCCCTCTGAGCGTAGGTGAGGCCGGGCGTCGGAATGGTTATGCCACCGGCGTTCAGCCTGTGAATGGAGAATGCCTTGAAGGGGCAGGCCGACTGGTCCTTGACGATAGATGCACCGCCGGAGATGTGGCGGCGCTCCTCCGGTGTGATTGGTATCCTATCCTCAGGGTCCATATCCTCCATGGAAGCGGATGCATGCACGGCATCGACGAGGCGATGGCTCTCCGTGATCATTGTACTATCCTTACGGCCGTCCAGTTGGGCGAAGAGCGGACTCAGGCGCAACTCCTTTTCGTTGATACTCTCGGGATAGCTGACCTCGATGGACGGCGAGGCATGTATCAACCTGCGGAGCACTGCCTTCGCAAATCCGAATTCACGCTCGTATGAAGAGCGCGGAATGTTCTTCGCCTTCTGTATGTCGATCGGTATGAAGGGATTCGGCGAAGGCTGGGAGGGGAATGCGTCCTCATGTGCGCCCATTATCCATATGTTGTCGAAGAGGATGCCCGATGCTTCCAGGATACCCATGACCTGAACGGGCAGGTCCGGCGACTCAGGCTGGTGCACCCTGTCCCTGGCCATTCTTTTCAATATGGAGACGGCCTCTTGGCGGCTTATGGTCCCTACTATGTCATCGAGGCCGGCGAGATCTGCGATCAGTTCGTTCCACTTCATGACCAACTGGTATTCGTCGCTATCTAGCGCGGTCGGGGGAGACGGCCATCCGACCTCCATGAGCAGGCCGGTGAAGTGCTCGGCCCACTCGCCGGGCGGTCTCCTTCCCCTTGCCTCCCGCAGCATCTTGATCCAACCCTCCAGGCGTCCCTTGAAGCGGTCTAGGTTGTCAAGGCCGTTACTGATCGATCTTTTGACACATCCCAGTAGTTCATGGAGGCTTATGGTCAATACGTTTCTATCCCTGAGCATGGCGTCTATCCGGGCCATCCCATGCCACTCGGTCTCGCCGGTATGTATGAATGGTGAAGAGAGGATGGAGCTTATATCGTCAATCTCGTTCGCACCCTCATCCACCGAGAGGATAGTAAATGCGGCCCTCAAGAGCGGTTCCTCATAGAGGGTGGAGCCTAGGGATATATTGAACGGCACCCTTTGGGCCTCCCATGGAAGGACCGAACCTGGGGTGAGCTCCGCTTTGAACTCGTGCCTTATTAACCTCCTGTACCTCTCCAGTTCCGGCACTATGATCCCGACCCTGCCACCGGCGGTGATTGTACGCCTTACCCACCTAGCGGCCTGGATGACCTCTTCAGCCTCGTCGGGGAAGGATCTTATGGTCGGGGTGTTGATGCCGGCTGGTATCGTGCCTGCGTCCGCCGGTGCGGTGTTCCAGTACGTGACCTTGGTGGCCCGCCTCTCCATGGCTGCGATGAGCGATGCCGTCAGGGGTGTGATCTCATCGAAACCCGCCATAACCACCCCGGGGGGCGGCGCAATCCTCCCCTCGTCGATGAGCCTTGCGACCTCACGGGGCAGTGATAACGGCTCCATGAAACCCAGCTCTTCCACACCAGCGTCATACACGGACATCCACCGCTTAAACGTCCTCGCCTCCTCTGTGAGGTAGAAGTCGTCTTCGGGAAACTCTATACAGTACTCCTTGGAGAGTGAATACGCCTCGTAGGCCCTCTTGGCCACTCCGTATGCCACGTGGGGATCCCTTCCGGAGAGTTTTCTGTCCCCGGAGACTATCCGGTCCCACAGGACCTGGGCGCGCACCTTCGACAGGAGGGGGAGACCGGGCCAACTCCCCTCCCACAGTGACTCTACCCAAGACCTTAGCGGGACTATCCTGGGGCTTTCCCACGTCAGACGCGCGGAACTCTTCATCCACTTATCGTAGCGGTGCCGCAGCGTACGGTAAAGGCGTTTAGTCGCCGTAACCACAGTAGCGCCTGAGGCAAGCGACTCCAGAAGTTGATCAATTCCACTATCCATCGACCGGCCTCTTATTCTCCGTCCGAAACCTCTGCAGGGACCCTGGAGGGGAGCCTCTGGACCTCCCCCAGCCTTCTCTCGATCGTTCTCGACTTTTTGGAAGCGCTCTCGATATTGTCCGTGGCTTCTTGAAGTTTTTTGTGCGTCTTGTCTAGGATGTCGCCGAACCTGCCGAACTCGGTCCTGACCGTGCCGAGCAGCTTCCAGACCTCGCTAGAACGCCTCTCGATTGCAAGGGTCTTGAAGCCCATCTGGAGGCTGTTCAGGAGGGCCGCTATCGTCGTGGGTCCGGTGATGACCACGCGGTGCTCCCTCTGAATGAAGTCGGGCAGGCCCGGCCTGCGCAGCGCCTCCGCATAGAGACCCTCGGTAGGCAAAAACATGACCCCGAAGTCGGTGGTGTTAGGGGGATCCAAGTACTTTTCACTGATGGCCTTAGCCTCTCTCTTTATCCTCGCCTCAAGGAGTCTGCCCGCCTCCCCGGCGAGTGGCGCGTCACCCTTCTCCTGCGCGTCGATGAGCCTCTGGTAGTCCTCCTGCGGAAACTTCGCATCTATCGGCAGCCAGACGGCCCTGTTCGTCCCGGGCTCATGCCCCGGCAACCTTATCGCGAACTCCACCCGTTCATTGCTTCCGCTCTTGGTTGCAACGTTGCTTTTGAATTGATCTTCGGTAAGTATATCCTCCAGGAGGCTCCTCAACTGAACCTCACCCCATCCGCCCCTTATCTTTACATTGGTTAAAGCCCTCTTCAGATCTCCTACGCCTATCGCCAGGGCGTGCATCTCTCCCAGTCCCTTGTGTACCTTCTCGAGCCTGTCCGTGACGAGCTTGAATGACTCGCCGAGCCTCTTCTCAAGGGTGTCATGAAGCTTTTCGCCGACAGTGGCCCTCATCTCTTCCAGCTTCCTGCCGTTCTCCTCCTGCATACCCTTGAGCCGTTCCTCTATTGTCGCGCGCATCCGCTCCATCCTCTCGTCGTTGAGGGCGGTCAACCTCTGCAGGAGGCCGGAGAAGGTGTCCAGTTGATTCTTCTGCAGTGTCGCTATCTCGGTCATCCTCGATACGAGGGAGTCACCGAGCGACCTTATCGTATGCACCACCTCTTCCCTCGTGTTCCTGGCATTCATGCCGGCCTCTTTCCGTTCCCTGGCGCTCTCCTCCCTGAGGAACCGTTCGATCTTTAAAAGATCCTTTTCGAGAGAAGAGACCTGTTCCTTCCACCTTGCCCTGCCGTTGTGAAAGACACCTCTAATCAGAAATACCAACGCCACAAGCAAGAGAACCAGGGCGGACAAAGAGAATATGAGTATGGTCTGTGTTTCAAACATATCTCCCACCGGGACAAAAGTACCACGAAAATCGGGGACTGGTCCAGAAAATTGGGACGGTTCATATACGGGCCCTGCTTGTAAGAGAACCACTGTCGGATGATATTTTCTATGTGGGGCTTTAGTAGTTGCCTCCGGATCTCGATATATAGTGTATAACTGATTCCGGAACTCCCGGCAGCGGATGCAGCAGGCAGGATAAAAGGAGGGGATGACATGAGATTCTTCGAATGGAATGAGAGTTACAGTGTCAACGTGAAAGAGATCGACGCCCAGCACAAGAAACTGTTCAGGATGATATCAGACTTCTACGATAGCGTGAAAGAGGATAACAAGAAGGCGATGGCCTTGTTGCTTGACTCGCTTACCGGGTATATTATGTACCATTTCGAAATGGAAGAGAGATACCTTGAGAAGTGCGGCTATCCGGACCTGGAGTCGCACAAGAGAGAGCATATATCATTCGTGGAAAAGGTGCTCGATGTGAATGAGCGCTTCGAAGCGGGTAGATTGGTGCTGTCGTTTGAAAT
>WGFD01000050.1 GCA_015492395.1 Deltaproteobacteria bacterium
CTATATATACCTTATCGATGCCTTCCGGTCCTATGCCGGCCTTCTTCAGTAGCACCGAGATCCCGGCCCTGATAGCCGACTTTGCGAACTGGAGTGCCCTCACATCGCTCTGCGTAAGGACCAACTCGCGCCGTACATCCCTGTAGAGGAGAAAAGAGTTGCCGTCTTTCAGCCTCTTTATCCGATTGGCCAGATTATTATCTATATCCTCCGGCCCCTTTATCCTGCCGGAACCATCTATCACATCATGCACGACTAGCTGTGACACAACATTCAGCAACCCCGAACCGCATAGTCCCCTCGGTGACACCCCTCCGATAACACCAAAAGTGACCCTGTCTCCTTTTATGGACACACCATCGATCGCACCGTCCTGTGCAACCATCCCACAACTTATCTCGCCGCCTTCAAAGGCAGGGCCGGCCGCAGCAGATGTTACGAAGAGATCGTCTCCCGACGCAACTACTATCTCACTGTTCGTCCCTATATCGATCGCCAGAGAAGGGCTGGAGGTCCCGTGTATTCCTGCAGACAGTATCACTGCTACCGTATCACCTCCCACAAACCCTCCTATTATCGGGAAGGTATAGAGATTCGCATCTCTGGACGCCGCAATACCTATATTTCCGGCAGGCGTATTCCTCGCCTCTTTAAAGACAGGGCGGTAGGGAACCTCGCCCAGGGGGGCAGGCGAAACACCGAGCAGTATATGCTCCATCGTGGTATTGCCGGCGGCCACCAGTTCCACTATTGATGCGCCATCCGGCAACTTTGATATTATCTCGTTTATCCCTTCGACTACGGCTTTCTGGAGGATTAAGGTGAGTGACGGATCCTCTTTGACGGCATTGATCCTGGAAAGGATATCCTCTCCCCAGGCGGTCTGCGGGTTCCTGAGGGAGAAACAATCCAGCGGTTCGCGGGTGTCGAGATCTACAAGCGCACCCACGAGGGTCGTGGTACCTATATCAAGGGCCACACCCAAATTCATCTTAATGTCCCTCTTCACCATCAGCGAGGGACTGGAATACTGCCCATCAGGTACTTGATATCATCATCTTCAAACCTGAAACCGCCGCCGACGTAGTAAGATTCCAGGTCCACCTTGCTTATGAAATCGTCATAGCCGCCTGTCACAAAGAAGTACCTCCCCAGGTTGAAGGTAATACCGGCCTTCAGGTGGGGATTTCTCTCCTTATCGAAGTCGAACGCCTCAAGTGTCAACTTGAACATGCCATCGAAGAGATAGTAGTCCATACCCACACCACCGGTGGACTCTATGATCCCGCCCCTGAGGGTGAGGTCTTCAAACATCTTCGCCATCTGAAGGCTGAACTTCAACTCATCGGAGGTCAAGACCTCCTTCGTCGTAGTAGTAACACCGGCCGTGGTCACATCCCTCGTCTCAACCGACTTCTTCCCCATCGGATCGTCCACTATCTCAAGGAGGTAATACTTGTCAGTCCGGGGCTGAAGCCTTAAAGAGAGATAGTTCTTCGTCTCTTCCGCATCCGTCAGGTATTCGGCCCTGTAACCGAGGTAGACCTTAAATGAATTAAACTTATCTAGATAGTCGTTTACCCCGGCAAAAGCCTTGTTTATGTTATCGTGCGTCTCAGGGTCGTTCACAAGTTTCGCTATGGTCCCCTCTCCTTTGTCTATCTTGTTGGCAACACTGCTTATAGCCGTCAAAGACTTCTTGATTCTGGGCTCAACCTCTTTTACCATCGTGTTTATCGTATCCATGGTCTCTTCTAGCTTGCGGGAGGCCGCCTTAAGGTTTGATATACCCTCCCTAAGGTCCTCTTCGTTCTCCGTAACTATTGTATTCAGGTTCATCGCGACGCTACTGACATCCTCCAGTATCTTTGGGATCTCCTCCTGCAGGGTATAGGCAAGGGAGTTAAAGCTGTTCATCGTACTGCTGAATCTCTCCTCATTCGAAGCGACAACAGCGTTCAACCTGCCCGTGAATTCATCGATATTGTTTACTATCGACCTTATGGTCCTCCTCCCCTCCTCTCCGCCAAGGACATCGCCAAAAGATCCGCTGACCCGCTTTATATCGCTGGCCACATCACTCAACATGGTGATAAGCCTGTCTATATCCGTGTACTTCGTGGTCCTGGTAATCTCCCCGCCAGGTTCGATCACGGGCGCGTCCGGAGAACCGGGTATAAGCTCGATATATCTCTCACCGAGGAGTCCCTTAGTAGTCAACACGGCGACATAGTCCTTTCCCACCTTAAACTCCGGCTTGATGACGAGGACAACCTTGGCCTTTTGTCCGTCTAGTGAAATATCCTTCACCCTACCTACCTCAACGCCGGCTATACCAACAGACGCATCCCTGTCCAGGCCCGCGGCCGATTCAAATCTCACCGTGAGTTCATATCCATCGGCCTTGCCGAAGCTTATGCCGCCCACCCTCAAAGACATGTAGACAAGCAGCCCCAAACCTAAAAGGACGAACAGGCCGACCTTCGCCTCCGCGCTCAATCTCAGCATATCTTCAACCCGGAAACCACATCGATCCGCAAATATGCATACATATTCAACCTCTCGGCAGACAACATAGAATTATCATCGGAACTTAGGCGCATACTTTTAAACATTATTCCAGTTTTATCTGTTTTGCAAGCCCCATAGGGCCTACCACTCAACCCCGTCTGACGGCAACAGCTAATACACCTTTATAGGTCCCTCGGACCTGCCCTCGACAAACTGTCTTACCACAGGGTTCTTCGATGTCTTAAAGTCTTCACTGGTGCCTTCCTCTATAATCCTGCCCTCATGGAGCATGGCAATCTTATCGGCAACCTTGTACGTAAGCGGGATGTCATGGGTAATGGCTATGTACGTCGTCTTCAGGTCCCTCTGTGTGGCAAGCATCAGATCCCCTATGGAATCGCTCATTATAGGATCGAGCCCCGTCGTCGGCTCATCAAACAGGACTATCTCGGGATCCGTCACCAGCGCCCTCGCAAGGCCCACCCTCTTCTTCATCCCACCGCTCAGGTCCGCCGGCATCATATTCTCTATCCCTACCAGTCCGACTCGCCTCAGCCTGTCCTGCACGATCTTTAGTATCTCCTTGTCATCCAGGTCGGTATGCTCCTTGAGTGGAAAGGCGACGTTCTCCCCCACCGTCATGGAGTCGAAGAGGGCAGCCCCCTGGAAGAGCATGCCGAATCTTCTCCTCACCTCATTCCACTCCCTTTCGCTGAACCTTGTCAGGTCATCCCCGTCGAGGAGTATCCTTCCGGAGTCCGGTTTCAAGAGGCCTATTATGTGCTTTATAAGAACACTCTTGCCCTCTCCGCTTCTCCCTATTATAACGGTGATCTTCTCGTCCTCTATGGCAAGGTTCACCCCATCCAATACCCTCTTTCCATTGAATGACTTCTTTATATCAATAATCTTTATCATACCTTCGGAACCCTATCCAAACCATAATCACCACATCCGTCACACCGTGAATCAGAACATGATCGACG
>WGFD01000051.1 GCA_015492395.1 Deltaproteobacteria bacterium
ATTTCCGATACTACGCCATAGCGGACGGGCTTATGAGCATATTCCAGAGACATCCCGGCAGGATATACATCCAGTCACGGCCGGATAATGCACAAGCACAGTTTGTGCTCTTTACAGAATCACCCCCTTGAAAATTGGGGGAACTTCAGGACAAGTGTGTGTTGTATTTCTTTGAAAAAGTTGATATTATTTTTCTCTTATGGGCAGGTTGCCGGAGTGGTTAAAGAGGCCGGTCGGGTCTTATAGCAGACAACACCGCGTAAAGAGCCTATTAAGAAGGGAGGGGCTTAATACTGTGTGTGAGTCTGCGAGGTGCCCCAACATAGGAGAGTGCTTTTCGAAGCCTACGGCCACCTTCATGATATTAGGCGCCTACTGTACGCGTGGGTGTACGTTTTGCAATGTTGAGAAGGGTATGAAGCCGTTGCCGGTTGACATTGGTGAACCGGAGAGGGTGGCCCTTGCCGTGAAGGAGATGGGGCTGAGGCATGTCGTCATTACTTCCGTGACGAGGGACGATCTGGAGGATGGCGGTGCCTCTCAGTTTGCCTTGACAATAGCCGCCGTCAGGGATGCTGTGCCGGCCGTTTCCGTAGAGGTTCTGACCCCCGACTTCAAGGGAGATAGGAGTGCTCAGGAGGTGGTTCTGGATGCAAGACCGGATGTATTCAATCATAATATAGAGACCGTTCCGTCCCTCTATGGCATAGTGAGGCCAGGTGCGGACTATGATACATCCCTGCGCGTATTGAACGCCGCGCATGAGAGGGGGGTATTCACCAAGTCCGGTATGATGTTGGGCCTGGGCGAGAAGATGGAAGAGGTGAGGTCCGTAATGGAGGATATGGTTGCTGCGGGTTGCGGGGCAATAACGATAGGGCAGTACCTCCGGCCGAACAAAGGGTCCCTGGAGGTAAAGGAGTATGTTAGGCCGGAGGTCTTCACGGAGTACGAACTGATGGGCAGGGATGTGGGGTTTAAATATGTCTATTCCGGGCCTTTTGTCAGGAGTTCATATAATGCCGAGGAGCAGTTTAATTACTCGTAGAAGCCGGATTACAGCTTATGGATGAGTTTCAGAGGATAAACAGACTACCGCCCTATGTCTTCAATATAGTGGGAGAATTGAAGATGGAGGCCAGAAGGCGCGGCGAGGATATCATAGACCTTGGCATGGGCAACCCGGACCAGCCCACCCCTCCTCACATAGTCGACAAACTTATCGAGGCCATAAAGAACCCGAAGAACCACCGGTACTCTGTCTCAAGGGGTATATACAAACTCAGGCATGCCATAACCTCCTGGTACAAGCGGAGGTACGATATAGATCTGGACCCGGAGACGGAAGCGATATCCACCATAGGTTCCAAGGAGGGGCTTTCCCACCTCGTCCTTGCGATGGTTGGACCTGGGGACGTTGTCTTCGTGCCGAATCCGACCTATCCCATACACTCCTATTCCGTGATAATAGCCGGGGGGGATCTGAGGGGTATACCACTCCTTCCGGGGATAGACTTCTTCGAAGAACTGCTGAAGGCTACCAAACAGTCATGGCCGAGGCCTAAACTACTTATTCTCAACTTTCCGCACAACCCGACGACCGCTGTTGCAGACAGAGAGTTTTTCGGAAAGGTTGTAGATTTTGCCAAGGAGAACAACATATTCGTTATACACGATCTGGCCTATGCGGACATAGTGTTCGACGGGTACAAGGCGCCCAGCTTCCTCGATATCCCTGGCGCTAAGGATGTAGGTGTGGAGTTCTTCACGCTGTCGAAAAGTTATAATATGCCGGGCTGGAGGGTGGGTTTTGCCGTGGGCAACCGGAAGATGATAGGCGCCCTGGCGAGGATAAAGAGCTATCTGGACTATGGGATGTTTCAGCCTATCCAGATCGCCTCAATAATCGCCCTGAACGGTCCACAGGACTGCGTTAAGGAGATATGTGGGGTCTATAGAGACCGGAGGAACGTTCTTGTGGAGAGTTTCAACAGGGCGGGATGGCCTATTGGAAAGCCGAATGCGACGATGTTCATATGGGGCAGGATCCCGGAACAGTTCAGGAAGATGGGGTCTATAGACTTCTCCAAGTTCCTCCTCAAGGAGGCCAAGGTGGCCGTGTCACCCGGCATAGGTTTCGGGGAGTATGGCGACGAGTATGTTCGTCTTGCCCTTGTAGAGAATGAACACAGGATACGGCAGGCGTCTAAGGGCATAAGGAGGGCCTTCGAGTTGGGGGCCGGGACCATATGAAGAGGATAAATATAGGACTTATAGGTTTGGGTACGGTAGGGACCGGAGTCGTCAGGTTGTTACGGGAGAACGACGATATCATACGGGATAGGCTTGGAGCGGAGATCGTACTGAAGAGGGTCGCGGTAAGTGACCTGTCGAAGGGTCGCGGCGTCGATCTGGAACATGAAATAATGACGGCCGATGCGCGTGACGTCATAACAGATCCGGAGATAGCTATTGTTGTTGAACTTGTCGGCGGCATAGAGCCGGCGAGATCATTCATATTGGAGGCGGTGGGGGAGGGCAAGAGTGTTGTTACCGCCAACAAAGCCTTGCTCTCCACACACGGTATGGAGATATTCGACAAAGTTGACGGCGCCGGGGTGGATATAGGATTTGAGGCCAGTGTCGCAGGGGGAGTCCCCGTCATAAAGGCCATAAAGGAAGGGTTGCCGGCAAATAGGATCACTTCTATTTATGGTATAATAAACGGTACGGCCAACTATATCCTCAGCAAGATGACCCATGACGGTGGAAGCTTCGACGAGATACTGAGAGATGCCCAGGAGAAGGGATATGCCGAGGCCGACCCCACATATGATGTGGATGGCATAGACGCGGCCCACAAACTGGCGATACTCGTCAACCTCGCATTCGGTACGCCAGTGGGCCTCGACAGGATATATACGGAGGGGATTACGAATATAACACCGATGGATATCAACTTCGCCACGGAGTTCGGTTACAGGATAAAGCTGCTGGCGATAGCGAAGGACAGGGGTGGAAGGATAGAGGCGCGGGTACACCCAACCATGATCCGTAAAGATGATATGCTCGCGACGGTAGAGGGTGTTTATAATGCGATACACATCTACGGTAATGGGGTGGGGCCGGTGCTCTTCTACGGGAAAGGCGCCGGGATGATGCCGACTGCCAGCGCTGTCGTGGCGGATATAATAGATATATGCAGGAATATAAACAAGGGCATCTCAGGGCGGGTTCCTCCTCTTTCCTGTCTTGAGGGGAAGGTGAGGTCTGTCGATGTATGGGATATAAACGAGCTGGAGATACCCTACTATATCAGGTTTTCCGCGATAGACAGGCCCGGTGTCCTGTCAAAGATATCCGGTGTGCTCGGAGATCATAACATAAGTATCTTATCGGTCATACAGAAGGACAGGAAGGTAGGTGACGCCGTTCCGCTCGTGATCGTCACGCACCATGCAAGGGAGAGAGAACTCGTGGCGGCGCTGACGGAGATAGACGAAATGGATGTCATAAAGGATAAGACGGTATATCTCAGGATAGAGGAGCAGATAGGTGGAGATAGCTAGGCGCAGATGGCGTGGACTCATACGGGAGTACCGGGACTTTCTGCCGGAGGTTGGGGAAGAGGCCGTTGTCTGTCTGAACGAGGGGAATACGCCGTTACTTGAGAGCAGGTACGTACCCTCCCTCGTAGAGAGGGATATTAGGATTCTTTTCAAGTATGAGGGCTTGAATCCGACCGGCTCCTTCAAGGACAGAGGTATGACCATGGCCGTATCCAAGGCGAAGGAGGGGGGCTCGAAGGCGATAATATGCGCATCCACAGGGAATACTTCGGCCTCCGCCGCCGCTTATGCCACGAGGGGGGGGATGAAGGCCTACGTACTGATACCGGAGGGGAAGATCGCTCTGGGCAAGCTGTCCCAGGCTATAATATACGGCGCCAAGGTGATACAGATAGAGGGGAACTTCGACGATGCCCTCAATATCGTCAGGGATGTGGCTGAAAGATATCCCGTCACTGTGGTCAACTCCATCAACCCGTACAGGATAGAGGGACAGAAGACCGCATCATTCGAGGTATGCCAATACTTGGGTGCTGCGCCTGCATACCACTTTCTCCCGGTGGGTAATGCAGGCAATATAATGGCCTATTGGAAGGGGTATAAAGAGTTCTACGAAATGGGTATGATCCCGGCACTTCCGAAGATGATGGGCTTCCAGGCAAAGGGTGCGGCGCCTATAGTGCTCGGCCACCCTGTAGAGAATCCGGAGACTATTGCCTCCGCCATCAGGATAGGCAATCCCGCGGGCTGGAAGGGGGCGGTAGCGGCCAGGGATGAATCCGGTGGTGTAATTGAGATGGTCACGGATGACGAGATACTAGAGGCATATAAGCTTCTTGCCGGCCGGGAGGGGATCTTCTGTGAGCCGGCATCGGCGGCTTCTGTGGCGGGCGTGCTGAAAATGAACAGGAGGGGCATATTCAAGGATGGCGATACCGTGGTGTGTACCCTTACCGGACACGGACTTAAGGACCCGGATATAGCTATCAACTCCGCGGAGACGCCAGTTACGGTGGCTCCTAGGATTGAAAAGGTGGTCGAGATACTGGATCTGTAAGGGACTATGAAGTGTATAATACTTATAGGCGACGGCATGGCCGACTTCCCCATCGGCGAACTCGATGGCAAGACCCCTCTGCAGTACGCAGATACGCTGAATATGGACAGGCTTGCGAGGGAAGGCACCCTTGGGATGGTCAGGACTGTACCGGAGGGATATCCACCCGGCAGTGACGTTGCCAGCATGAGCATACTGGGTTATGACCCGGCAAGATACTATACCGGCAGGTCGCCCCTTGAAGCGGCAAGTATGGGGGTAGACCTGGAGCCCTGCGACCTTGCGCTTAGGTGCAATCTCGTTAATCTCGAAGAGCGGGGCGGCAAGATCTATATGGGGGATTACAGCGCGGGCCATATCTCCACTGATGAGGCCGGAGAGATCATAAGGTGCCTGGACGGCGAGCTTATGAAGGAGGGTGTAAGCTTCTATCCGGGGGTGAGTTACCGGCACCTTATGGTATGGAATGGGGGTCCGGACGGCATGGAGACCACACCGCCCCACGACATAACCGGCAAGGAGATAGGGGCTTATCTTCCGAAGGGAAGCGGGGCGGAAAAGCTCATACAGCTCATGACATATACCCAGATGCTCCTGAGAGACCATCCCGTAAACAGGAAGAGGGAAGAGTGCGGAAAGAGGACCGCGAACTCAGTATGGCTGTGGGGGCAGGGCAGGCGGCCGGAGATTCCGCCACTCAAGGAGCGCTTCGGTATAGAGGGTTCCATCATCTCCGCTGTTGATCTCATGAACGGAATAGGAATATATGCGGGGCTGAAGGTTGTAAGCGTACCAGGGGTGACCGGTTACCTGGACACCAACTATAGGGGCAAGGCGGAGTATGGATTGAAGGAGTTGGAGGAGAGAGACCTCCTGTGCGTGCATGTCGAGGCGCCCGATGAAGCCGGTCATAATGGCAGTATAGAGGATAAGGTGAAGGCCATAGAGGACTTCGACCGTGAGATAGTCGGGCGGTTTGTCAAGAACGTCAAGCCCTTCGGAGACTACAGCCTCCTTGTCCTGTGCGACCACGCCACCCCATTGTCCATAAGGACCCATACCGCGGATCCGGTTCCCTTTATAATATATCCCCCAGTGGGAGGAAGAGGGGGAGAGGCATACGACGAGGCCACGGCCGGAGAGACAGGGGTCTTCGTAGACAGGGGCCATGAACTCCTGGAGATAGCCATGGGGAGGTCCACGCTCTAGCTCCTGGATGGGAGCGGTATGCTCATCAAGTACCGGATTTCGGCTCCAGGCGCTGCCTCAGCGTTGCCTTCAGCTCTTGCGGGCGGTGACGGCAAGATCTGTCAGTATGGACAGATCCAGGTTGTTGTAAGCAGCCCCGATGGCCACCCGGTCCTTGCAGTATGGTACAGTGCCGATGGCCGGCACGGTTGTGAACCTTCCTATCTCTTCCATGAAGCCCTCCTGCTCTTCGGACTCCGGTGAATTACGATTAAAGACGATACCTGCCACCTCGATGCCGCTCTCTTCGGCGCATCTGAGGGACAGAAGCGTGTGGTTGATTGTTCCTAATTCACAACCCGCAACCAGTACGGCAGGGAGGTCCAGGGCTACTACCAGGTCTGCGACGGTCTTACTTCCGGATAATGGGACCAGCAGTCCGCCCACCCCTTCTACCAGGACGATCTCATGTCTGGTTGACAGGATGGTATAGGAGCGGGCAATAACGTCGAAGTCGACATCTTTACCCTCTATCCTGGCGGCGATGCTCGGCGCGACTGGCGTCTTGAAGCGGAAGGGGTTTATGAGGTCCAGTTCATCCTTGACATCGGCAGCTTCTTGAAGAAAGGTGGCGTCAACAGGATGAATCACGCCATCTAAGTAAGGACATCCGGTCTCTACGGGCTTCATAATGCCAGTATCCACGCCACATTTTGTAAGGCCGAGGACCATGACTCCGGTGACAAAGGTCTTGCCAATACCCGTGTCCGTACCAGTTATGAAGAGTCCTTTACCCATACATTTCCCGGAGAGCTGCTATAGAGATGTCTTTCTTGTCCAGCATATTCCCCTGACACCGTATACAGATAAGTACCATGGTTAGCCCGTCACCTCGAGTATAGAGTCGTATACCACTTGCACCATCCTTCTCAATTCAGACTTCTTTATGCTCAGGGGAGGCATTAAGATTATCGTATCACCGATTGGCCTGATGAAGACCCCCCCCTTGCTAGCCTCCTTGCATACCCTGTAACCTATCCTATCCGAAGGCGGGAAGGGTTTTTTCGACTTTCTGGCCTGCACGAGTTCAATTCCGGCCATAAGACCGATATTCCTTATATCTCCGACATGCTTAAGTTCCCTGATATACGATAAGAGTTGAGAGAATAAGCTTGTCTTGGGTCCGAGGTTCTTAATGGTATTCTCATGGTCGAATACATCCAGGTTCGCTATGGCGGCCGCACAGCCGAGCTGGTTGCCGGTGTAAGTATGGCCGTGAAAAAAGGCATTGTAATCTTCGTATCTGCCCAGGAATGTTTTGTAGACGGTATCTGTAGTCAGTGTGGCGGCAAGCGGAAGGTATCCGCCCGTTATTCCCTTTGCCAGGCATAGGAAGTCCGGTTTCACCCCTTCGTGTTCGCAGGCGAACATCCTCCCGGTCCTCCCGAAGCCGGTGGCTACCTCATCGGCTATGAGGAGGATACCATACTCTTTGCATAGCCTGCTTACCTCTTTTAAAAAGCCGGGTGGAGAGACGACTATTCCAGCCGCTCCCTGGACCATTGGCTCGATGATACAGGCTGCGATATATTTATGGTGTCTTGAAAGGATCTTTTTAAGACTTTCGACACAGATAAGGTTGCATTCAGGGTGGGACTTTTTGAGAGGGCATCTGTAGCAGTAGGGGTAGATGGCCCTGTAGGTTTTGAAAAGGAGTGGATTGAACCGCTTGACGAAGACATCTATCTCACCCACACTCATAGCGCCTACAGTGTCTCCATGGTAGGCGCCGGTAAAGGCCACAAACCTGGTCCTCTTTTCACCCTTTAACTGCCAGTATTGGAAGGCCATCTTGAGTGCTATCTCCACCGCCGTGGAGCCGTTGTCCGAGTAAAATACCCTCTTCAATCCCTTGGGGACTACCTTGCTCAGCCTTTCCGCCAGTTCTATGGAGGGTATATTGGAGAGCCCCAGAAGCGTGGAATGCGATACCTTGCCAAGCTGCTCCTTTATGGCCCTGTCTATCGTTTTCTTCCCGTGGCCGTGAAGGTTGACCCATAGAGAGGAGACACCGTCGATGTAGGTGTTTCCCTCCGTGTCGATCAGGAGATTCCCTTTGGCCCGTTCTATAACGATAGGCTCTTCCTTCTGCCACTCCCGCATCTGTGTAAAGGGGTGCCAGATGTGGGTCTTGTCCAGTGATCTGAGTCTCTTGCCTTTCGGTGTGTCCATTCCTTCGCCTCTCTTCGTAGATTATTTCGATATAGGGAGAGTTTACACAAAAACTGCGCTCCGGTCTATACCGAAGGTACTTATACACGAATCACCATAATCCAGCATAAAACAAGAAATCTTATCGATCCTGCGATAACGGAGCGATAGAGCCTGTTGTCCGACAAGGACTATCATCCCGCCGGGGTGAGTGGGGGTATGCACAAAACGGTTCGGCAAGAAAACTGTTTGCCGTGCTCTCTGCAGGATGTATGGGCATCGTGTGGGTACATTGAAGCTCCCTGCAGCAGACAGGGAATCTCCTCATGCAAGGAATTATCCGACCAGTCTGCCTGCCTGTCAATCTTGGCAGACAGGTCAATCTGGCGGACAGGTTATATTACGCTCGCTATGCATGTTCATAAAATTCGAGGATTGCTTCGACGCTCGCTATATTCTGAGGGGCAAAAAAAGGTTGCACTTTTCCGGTCTTCGTATAATATCTACAGAAGGTCTCTTAAACAGTAGATCCATACCATACTATCCCTATCCAGGCTGTGCGAGGTGACCCATCATACTTGCCCGCCGCGTACTTTTATCACGCACTGTGGCGCTAATGGCGTGGCATGGAGTTTATGGATGTTCACTACGGATGATATATACTCCCAGATCTATGTTATGAAATCCCTTCCCGTAGTCGAACATTACAAGCCAAATCCGGACAAGCGTGAACTTGAAGCCGTAGACCATTTGGCCAGGCAGCTCCGTCTTGAATATCCGGAACTGACGGTCAATGAAGGGCTAAAACAACTGACGGTAGGCACCCTGGAAGACGCTCCTTCCCTGTATATAGACGATATGAGCGATATCGCCCTGCTTGACCGAGGACGTGACGAACACTTCCTCCAGGACAGGGCACGGCTCCGGGCAGGTGATGGGGATTATGTAGTCAGTTGCGCCGCATTCTCAGAAGACTTCGAGAGATACTGTCGTGAACAGCTTGGACTGGGGGCCTGTACCTGGCTGCATCCCCGCCGCCCAAGGTACCCGATGCGGCTTGCGGCAGCGGTCTTGGAAGACCATGATGTCTGCAGAAGACTCGTAGACGCATTCAGCAAAGGGGAGTTGGTCTACATCCATCCCCACATGGGGACCCTCCAGGTCTGGGAACTTGCCGTACTGATACGGCAACGGTCAGGTGCCGCAGTAAAGGTTATTGCACCGCCGCCCCTTCTAACACGATGGGTAAACAACAAGATCCTCTTTGCTCATACTGTGAGCCGTCTCTTCGGGGAGTCACTAATCCCTCCCACAAATGAGGCATTCAACCTGGCAACTCTGGCCGAGAGAGTGGAAAGGATAAAAAACCTCTACCGTTTTCTTGTGATAAAGGTACCGAATTCGGCCGGTGGAAATGGAAACATGGTCATAGAGACAGAGCGCTTCCGCCACCGCTCACTTAACGAGATATGGAGGGATCTAAGGGACATCCTCAGGAATACGCATTGGGACGAACAGCCCATCCTCATGGTCGGCTGTTGGGAGAGTGAGATCATATCCTCTCCCTCCGCTCAGCTATGGATCCCCCCCGCATCCTCGGGCCTTCCGGTTGTCGAAGGCGTGTATGAACAGATACTTGAAGGCCCCATGCGGTCGTTTGCAGGAAGCAGGCCGGCGAGATTTCCCGGGATCATCACGGAGAGGCTTGTTACCCGTTGCTGGTTGTTGGGACGGCTTTTCCAGCGTCTGGGATATGTGGGACGCTGCTCTTTCGACCTCCTGCTTGTAGGTGACAGGGTTGAGGACAGCCGGTTGGAGTTCGTGGAGTGCAACGGCCGGTGGGGTGGAACATCCATCCCCATGACCCTGATGAACCGACTCTTCGGAGATTGGACCACTCAGCCCTATGCGACAAAGATCTGCAAGGTCGATGGCCTCGACCGGTTCAGCTTCGGAGAGTTGCTGAATCTACTGAAAGAGGACCTGTTCAATGCGCAGACGATGGATGGGAGAATCATCTTGTTTAATCCGGGCAGGCTGGCGGCCCAGTCGGCCATAGATCTTATCGCCATGGGTAAGACCATAAGTGATGCCGAAAAGTCCGCCCTATATGAATTCCCCGAACGTCTCAGGCGGTTGAGAGAGTAAGGGGAGATACTTAGCTGCCTTGATGTAATATCGCCGGTCGGCGCGGAAATGAAGCTTTCTGCGGCAAGCTGCGGGGAATGCATGTCTGTAGGGGTGAAAACCGTACGTAGACAGGCTCTAGCCGGGTGGCACCGCAGGCTGGTGCAGGGATTCCATGAGGTACCTTCCGTAAGAAATGGTCTGGATATGAAGCGCATAATGGGCGGGGCTCTCTCTCTCAATCTATTTGATAGGTATCTTCTTCATCCTCTCCTTGACCTCTTTTGTTTTCGGAAGGTGAACCTCTAGGATGCCGTTCCTGTACTCCGCCTTGACATTACCGGTCTCCACCCCGACAGGCAGCGAGATGGTACGGGAGAAGCTGCCGTATGCGGATTCACAGCAGTAGTAATCATCC
Organism: Deltaproteobacteria bacterium; assembly: GCA_015492395.1. Lineage (GTDB taxonomy): Bacteria > Desulfobacterota > GWC2-55-46 > S146-70 > S146-70 > S146-70. The sequence goes on from WGFD01000051.1 coordinate 10,571, forward strand.
TCCTTCATTTCCTTCTCCATCTTTCCCTCTCCCTTGATGGTGAGGAGATCTCCCGTCACCGCTATATCGATATCGTCCTTTTCCATCCCAGGCAGCTCAACCTTAACCAGCAGTTCATCCTTCCTGTCTATCATATCCACGGCAGGCAACCACCCTCTGCCGCCCAGGAAGGGGTGACGTCTTCCATACTCTCCGAAAAGCCTGTCCATCTCCTCTGCCATCTCCTCCATCTCCCTGAAGGGTTCCAGCCTTCTGAGCCCCCAACGCGGCGGTGTCCATTTAGTGAGCGCCATAAGCAATCCCTCCTTTCCGGTCCTTTTTATAGTTAATGGTGCATTAACAAAAGGGAGCCCCATCCCTTCAACACCTCCTTTCTCGCCTTGAACGCCAGTCAAACCACTTCGCCAGTTCGGCGGCCAGAAAGACCGGCACAGCCACAATCAACATAATCCCCCAGTCGCTTAAGCCAAGCGGTACCGTATGCAGGGCCTTCTGCAGGAAGGGGATGTAGATGGCGCATACCTGGAGTCCAACCGTCGCGACCCAGGCTGAAAGGACCCATTTATTAGTAAAGAAGCCTATAATGTACATTGGTTCCCTAAGTGCCCTGTAGTTAAAGACATTCATCTTTTCAAGGAGTATTATACCTGTAAATGCAACCGTCTGCGCCGTGATCACTGCGTCACCGTGCCCGGTTGCGAGATAGTGGTGGAAGAGCCAGAGAGTACCGGCCCCTATGTAACCACCCAACAGAAGGATCATCACTATGCCTCTCTTATTGAGCACAGGCTCGGTAGCTGCCCGTGGAGGGCGCTTCATAACACCCTTCTCCGCCGGTTCAAGCCCCAGAGCAACGGCGGTCATACCGTCGGTTACCAGGTTCATCCACAGTATCTGTACCGGAAGGAGTATGAGGGGTCCGCCGAGCAGTATGTTTAGGAATATGGCGACAACCTCTCCGGTATTTGAAGAGAGGAGGTACCTGACAAACTTCTGTATATTGTCATACTGCCGGCGCCCCTCCTCCACCGCCCTTATTATCGACGCGAAGTTGTCATCGGTCAGTATCATATCGGACGCACCCTTGGCGACATCGGTCCCCCTGATACCCATGGCTATTCCTATATCGGCCTTCTTAAGCGCAGGAGAGTCGTTGACACCGTCGCCGGTCATGCCCACAACGTGTCCCATTGCTTGTAATAGCGTGACTATACGTAACTTGTGCTCAGGCGTAGTACGGGCGAATACGACCTCGTCCTTCAAAGCCGCCCGCAGGGTATCGTCATCCATGGTATCTATCTCAGGCCCGGTATAGGGCCTGCCGCTATCCAGCCCTATATGTTCCGCTATTGCGAGGGCCGTCCTTGGAGAGTCCCCGGTAATCATTAGCACCCTTATGCCGGCGCTGTGGGCGGTCCTTACGGCCCCTGGTACCTCCGGCCGGGGTGGGTCTATGATCCCTACTATACCAAGAAGCGTGAGGTCTCTTTCCACGTCATCTTCATCAAGCGACACCCCTTTCGGCAGGATGCGCCGTGCAATGGCAAGGGTCCTGAGCCCCTCCCCGGCCATGGCCTCATAGGCGGTGGTTGCGGCCACTCTGTCTTCAGCGGTCAACGATCTCTCATCCGCGCCGTCGAGGATCCTTGCACACCGCTGTATTACGATCTCCGGGGCACCCTTTAGGTGAGCCACCATCCCATCCGGACCGTGCTCTATTACCGTCATCCTCTTCCGCCTGGAGCTGAATGAGAACTCGCTAACGGTATGGACGGCCTCTTCCGGGTGGAGCCATGCCTTGTACGCGGCCACAACCAGCGCCGCCTCGGTAGGTTCTCCTAGTTCATGCCATCCCCCTCCGTCTTTGTAGAGACGGGCATGGTTACAACGTAGTCCAGTATAGAGGAGGCTCAGGAGATCGGGCCGATCCTTGTAGTCTATCTTTACTCCTCCGGACTCGAAGTGTCCAGCCGGATCGTAACCCACACCGGTAAGATTAATTTCACCTGCCCGCAGCCACACCCTTTGCACCGTCATCTCGTTCTGCGTAAGTGTACCGGTCTTGTCACTGCAGATGATTGTGGCCGCCCCCAGTGTTTCAGCCGCCTGAAGCCTCCGCATAAGTGCCTTCCTGCGGACCATGGCGCGAACGCCCAGTGCGAGTGTTATGGTTACCACCGCGGGGAGCCCCTCTGGAACTACGGCCACCGCAAGCGACACACCGGTAAGGAACATATCCAGCAGGCCTTTACCTAGAAGGTAGCCACTTACGGCTACCAGTACGGACACAGCTATGGAGAAGAGTCCGAGCTGTTTTCCGAGTACGGCCAGCCTCCGTTGAAGCGGGGTGCTCTCCTCACCTACGGTTTGGGTAAGACGGGCGATACGCCCGAACTCCGTGGCCATGCCGGTCGCAACTGCAATACCACGGCCACGGCCGTTGGTAACTGCGGTACCCATCCACACCATGGAGCGGCGCTCGGCAAGCGGTATTTCACAGGCCACAGGTTCAACATCTTTACTTACCGATTCGGACTCTCCGGTAAGTGATGACTCATCGGCCTTGAGGTTGAGGGTCTCTATAAGTCGAAGATCCGCAGGTACCCGGTAGCCTATTTCCAGGACGACTATATCACCCGGCACGACCATCCACGCGTCGATCTCTCTCTCCATACCTTCCCGCACCACCCTGCAGCGTGGAGATAGCATACGCTGCAGGGCCTCCATGGCCTTCTCCGCCTTCCATTCCTGTATAAAACCGAGAACCCCATTGAGAACGATTATAACCATGATGGTTACGGCATCCGCCATCTCCCCTACGACAAGGGATACGGCGGCGGCGGCAAGGAGGATGATGATGAGGACATCGGTAAACTGGCGTGCAAGCACCACGTACCAGTGAGTCTTTTTTACGCTCTGGAGGGTATTAGTGCCGTAGCTCTCAAGGCGCCTCCCGGCATCTTCTTCACTTAACCCTTTTACAGGGTCGGTAGCAAGTTCATCCGTTACGGATCTGAGGTCTAGTGCGTGCCATGCAGGCACCTCCGGCCGAGTATATAAAGAATCTGTTTTCTTCATGACCATGCGTTACTCTTCGTCATTCACTGGGACAACGAGGATCCGGCCCGGTGCCAGAGAGATGACGGTCTTTACCGTGCTGCCCACATAGACCCTCTCCCTCCTGGCCTTATGCCTGTGCCCCAGGATTACCATATCTATGGCATTCTCTTTCACGTAGTCCACTATTTGCTCTTCGATACACCCCTTCCTTACGACAAGGATGTCGCTGTCCACGCCCCCGATAGCCCCGGCCACCAGACCTTGAAGCCTCTCCATTGCAGCATCCTCGGTTTCGCCGCCAGACCGTGGGAGAACGTAGAGTATGTGCAGTGGTTGTCCAAGCCGTCTCGCATAGCCTGCACCAATACGGGCGAGGACATCCGAGCCCGCTTCAAGGTCGAGACATAAGAGTATAGGCCTTCTATCATCATACATCTTTTCCCTCCTTATCGTTCCATGGTACCCGGCAGTCTTCTCAGCCCTTCTCCCCAACGGCGCATCATGAGAGTGAATGCAAGGGGTACAAGAACGGTGGACAGCGAGGAGGCCGCAATTAGTGCAGTGAATAGGTGGATGTCTATCAACTTAGCCCCCAAAAGAAGCTGTGCAACTATTATCTCGGTAGTAAGTCTTGCATTTATGCCGATACCGATAGTCCATGCCTCGCGCGCCGTTATCATTCCCATAGGAACCATTATGAATATGCCTATCAGTTTGCCTAGGAAAGCCGCAAGAAATAAGAACACGGCAAGGAGGGGCGCACTGAGCATGCCACCGAGATCGACTCTGAGCCCCACCCAGAAGAAGAATATGAGTCCGAAGAATCCGTAGCTCATAGACTGTATCGTCTGGGTGGACTGTTCACCCACGAGGCCCATGGAATTGAAGACGGGGCGCACCAGAACACCTGCCGTTATCGCCCCTACCACCATGCCCAACCCTCCGTACTCCGAGAAACCACCAAGACCGAATAGTACAAGCATGGCCAGCATAATGAGGTTACGGGGTTGCCGCGGCAGCCATTTCCCCAACCATGGTATCAACCATCGGTAACATATCAATGCCAGGAGCAAGAAGATAAAGAGGGCTAAGAAGATGTAGAGCACCTCGCTCTCAACCACAGATGCCGGCATCGAGGAGGCGGCCCTTTCGCCTATCCACACGGAGACAAAGGCCACCATAAATACCTCTATAATGTCATCTAGGGTTCCCGCGCCTATGATGAATGCGCCAACGCGGGTACGTATGAGCTGAAACTCGTCGAGGATGGGCACTATCACGGCCTCGGCGGTCGGCATGCGGGTGAGACCGATCACAAAGGCCATGAGCCAACCGTAACCGAGTCCAAGCATCACGCCCACACCCAAAAAGAACGGAACAGCGGTGTTGAGCACGGTACACCAGATGATGTTCCTGCCAAGTCCCTTCATCTCCTTCATATCGATTTGAAGCCCTATATAGAAGAGGAGAAAGAGAACACCGAGTTGGGCTAGAAAGCTGAAAGGTCCATAAAGGGGAGTGGAGAGCAGATGGGCACCGACAGGTGTATAGTGCGCGGCCATGGCCACGAAGAGGGCTCCCAGGACGCCCGGTATCTTAAGCCTGGTCAGAAATCCGGCCAGAATATAGGTTATGGCAAAGAGCAGGGCCACATACAACAGCAGTTCGCCAACCTGGGTCTCGCTCATGCGGAGCTCCTTTTAGATCTTAAGCCGGGAAGTAACATACCAACCCATTTTCCGGACCTGCCATATTTTACGGGAAGAGAGTGTGGTGGTGCTATATTGCAGTATATAGCGGTTCTGCACAGTCCGCAACCACCACCGGAGTTTCAAAGAATGGGCGCCATCCCTGCCTATTCATGCTTGCCCATACCCCTTGAACATGCATCGCAGGCGACCATCCGCCCGTCCGTCAGGATTGACCTGTCTGTCAAGATTGACAGGCATGCGGGGAGCTTCAACTCTTTCGCTTTCCGACATTTCCGACATTTCCCCTTGCCATATATAGCCTTCTCGGTTAAAATGAGGGACCTAATCGTAATGGAGTCTTGAAAGGTCCGGTCCTAATCCCATGGTGAAAGGTGAGCGCCTGCGACGTGCGAATCCCGAGGAATAAAGATAGTCGCAGGCGCATCGCAGTCACGGAAGATGAAGTGTAATGCCGCGCAAATGGACTTTTCGCGAAGCCGTCGGTCGAGCTTCATCTTTAAGGAACCTCTGAATAATTCATC
>WGFD01000052.1 GCA_015492395.1 Deltaproteobacteria bacterium
CGCCGGCTTCCAGCGCCTTTAAGTCATCTACACTCTCGCCTCCGGCGAGGTTCGGCATGATAAGCGCTGTTGCCATCTGAGCGTCTGTCCACCCCTGGCTGCCACTTCGCACCCCTATATGCTCTGCTACCGATAAGCTTAGTCACATGCTATGCGCCATATCCATGTAGACAGGCAATCCACCCAATGCCGTTATCCCTGATTTGCTTTTTTCTCCTTCATACTTGAATGATAGTACGCCCTGTGACATGATTGTTTCACCTCGTTGATGATAGGTTTTTGTTTCGCTAACACATTCTATCTCCCCCTACTTAAGGGGTCAACGAGGTTTTTCTATTTTCTTGATGGTGGATTGGGGTGCCCCGTATAATTTATAAATGCTATTTACACGGAGCGTCATATACTTACAACGTTGCGCATAAATTCATTTTAAGATGATAATCCTTGCATATCACCGATTATTGGGTTATTACTTGTCTATTCCACAGAAGGTGTTCACTAATCCATATGGCCTCAGACACACTGAAAAAGCTAGGGACCTTCCGCAGATTCATTAACATCTCAAGGGCAAAAGGTAAAGCCGATACGGTCTTGCATGGCGGCAGGATCGTAAACGTCTTTACAGGCGAGATCATGGACGGGGATATCGCCATCTTTAAGGACCGTATCGCGGGGATAGGCAGCTACACGGGAAGGAGGAGGATCGACTGCAGCGGACTCTACATCCTGCCAGGTCTCATCGACGGCCATATACACCTCGAGAGCACGTTACTATCACCCCTCCAGTTCTCCAACACCCTAATTGGACGCGGCACCACCACCGTAGTGATAGATCCTCACGAGATCGCCAATATCACTGGTGTCAGGGGTATAAAGTGGCTTTTGAGGGCAACTAGGGATCTGCCAATAGACTTCTTCTTTATGATCCCCTCCTGCATACCTGCATCCGGATTGGAAAAGACCGGAGTGGAGATTACACACCAGGACATAGAGAATCTCCTCAAGGAGCCCCGCGTCCTCGGGCTTGCCGAGGTCATGGATGTCACAGGGGTACTTGAGGGTAAGGCCGGAACCATCAAAAAACTGATCGCAGCCGGGGCGCACCTGACGGACGGCCATGCACCACTCCTCAGAGGCCCCGATCTGAACGCCTATATAGCGGCGGGGATAGGGTCGGACCACGAGACTACTAACCGCGATGAAGCGCTGGAGAAGCTCCGGCTCGGCATGCGCCTGATGATCCGGGAGGGTTCCCTGGCAAAGGATATAGCGGAGATCCTGAAGCTCCGGGGGCTCATAACCTCATCAAACCGCTCCTTCTTCGTCTCGGACGACATCCTCCCCCAGGACCTCCTGGAGGAGGGCCACATTGATCGTATACTGAGGCGGGGGGTATCACTCGGTCTGGACCCGGTAGAAGCGGTACGAATGGCAACACTCTATACGGCGGAGTACTTCGGACTCAGGGACAGGGGGGGGATAGCGCCGGGGCGCCTTGCAGACCTCGTCGCCGTGAAGGACCTTAAAGACTTCTCCGTCCACTGGGTAATGAAGAGAGGAAAGCCGGCAATCTGGGGGCGCAGGGTACGGCCCGGCCGGGGAACTCCTCCCCCGCCCTCATATCTCTCCAATTCCGTCAAGGCAGTCGAGGTAAAAGCCGAAGACCTGAGAATCACAGAGGATAAAGGGCCTGCCAGGATAATAGGTCTGGTCCCCGGCAGCCTCTTGACCCGATCACTGAGACTGGAGCCCAGGATAGAGAACGGCCTCGTTATAGGGGATACCGTGCGTGACATAATAAAGATCGCGGTACGCGACCGCCATCGGAGAAGGAAGGAGACCGGTATAGGCCTAGTCCACGGATTCGGGATAAAAAGCGGCGCGCTGGCGAGCACCTTCGCCCACGACTCTCACAACATCATAGCGGTCGGGGTCAACGATGAGGATATAACGATGGCGATGAACCACCTGATCGGCACCGGAGGCGGCATGGTAGTAGTCGACAGGGGACGGATAGTCAAGGACCTTCCCCTCCCCGTAGGAGGACTCCTCTCAGACCGTCCGGCAAAGTGGGTCGTAAACAGACTGTGCAGGTTAGAGAGGGCCGCCAAGGGACTGGGAACCAAACCGGCACACCCATTCACAACTCTCTCATTCATGGCGTTGCCGGTCATACCGGACCTGAAGATAACCGAGGCCGGCCTAGTGGATGTAAGGATGGGAAAGATCGTGAGGCTGTTTGGAAGGTGAAAGAAAAAGGCACATATAATGTAAGACTGAAGCGGCTGTTCACGGAGAGGGCAATCAAGGGAGCCACAAAGAGGATAGCGGCACAGATCGATAAAGACTATGCCGGACACGGAATCGTCATGATCGTGGTACTCAAGGGCTCATTCGTATTCGCGGCGGACATGATGAGGGCGATAAAGCTGCCGGTTACCGTAGACTTTATCCATGCTGCCAGCTATGGAGACAAGACCACCCCGGACAAGGTCCGCCTAACCAAGGACGTGGAAGTACCGATCCACAACCGACATGTGCTGCTGGTAGACGACATAGTGGACACCGGCCGTACAACCAGATTACTCCTGCGCCACCTCCGCCGAAGGAAACCGGCCTCACTCCGCCTGTGCTCGTTGCTGGACAAGCCATCCCGGCGAATCGTGCCGGTAGAGATAGACTACCTCGGATTCACAGTCCCGGACCTCTTCATAGTCGGCTACGGTATAGACTTCGCCGAAGAGTACCGCCAACTCCCCGAGATATACGGGATATTGGACGAGGAGTAAAAAGACCTGTTCATGCATCTCAATTGAAGCTCTTTGCAACAAGCTGAGGAGAACACTAGCGATGATACCTTGAAATAGTGTAAACATGATGCCTATACCATCCATCTATACACAACACCATCAGTATATGCCCATACAGAGCGTCAAAACAGAGCAGACCAAGACGAGCCGGGGAGCAACGCAGGCATGCACGGTTATGGCGCCATCTATAGAACATTGAAGGCCCCTTATCATATGAAAACACTCCAGATCAAGACCTTACCATACGCACACGACAACTACTGTTACCTTATCCATCACCATCCATCCGGCAAGACGGCGCTGGTCGACTGCGGCGATGCAAGACCGGTGCTTGCGCAACTGGAAGAGGCCGGATGGGATCTGCATGCCGTCCTCCTCACCCACCATCACTACGACCACACCGTTGGCACCTCGAGGATTATAGAGGCATTCCCGTCGGCCGTCGTCTACGCACCCGACGGGGAATCCCGCATTGATATCCCGTCCAACAGGGTGAAGGACGGAGACCTGATACCCTTTGGCCCCTTGGATATCGAGGTGGTCAGCGTCCCCGCACATACGAGGCACTGTACCAACTACCACATAAGGGGACATCTCTTCGTATCCGATACTCTATTTTCTTGCGGATGCGGCAGGCTCTTTGAGGGTGGCGCCACCGATCTCGAACGGGCCATGGACAGGATCGCGGGTTACCCTCCGGAAACGCGGATATACTTCGGGCATGAATATACGGTCGACAACCTCCGGTTCGCACTCACGGTGGAACCTTCCAACCGGGAGACCCTTGCATACATGGAGGAGTGCAGAAAGGTTGTGGATGGAGGAGGTTTCACCACCCCTACGACGCTGGAGCGGGAGTTGAAGGTGAACCCCTTCCTGAGAATAGATGAGGATGAGGTCTTGAGATTCGTCGATCCCGATGGCAGGCGCGCCAGATCGGAGAGGCTGGGCATCCTCCGCAGGAAAAAGGACATCTTTTAAAGTACACGGCGGCGGACTCCCGCGGCCCACACCGCGTGGGACTCCAGCCATCCTGAAGTAAGTGCTGCGGCTTATATCTCTTGCTCAACAAGCTGCCTGATCGAAGGGTGGTATGGGCCCGCCACCACCTTTTCCTCGAGCTCAACGGCAGGCCTAAGTCCTATCCTTATTACAGGAATTCTCGCCTTCCTAAAGAGGCGGATCATCTCCCTGCATATCCTTACCATCTCATCCAGGGACCATGGGGTGTAAGCGCCGGATCTGTACAGTCCCTCCAGAGGGGTGCCGCTTATGACCAACGCAGGGTATATCCTGGCGAAGTGCGGCCGGAGGGCTATTACATCCTCAGTCGTCCGGATAATCGTCTCCATCGTATCGCCGGGCAGGCCGGGCATCAACTGAATGCCGACCACAAGGCACCACTCTTTCAACAGCTTCACCGCCCGGACCGTGGCAAGGGAGCCGTGGCCGCGCCCCGAACGCCTCAAAACGCCGTCTGCCATGGATTGCACACCGAGTTCCACCGTCTCGACACCGTAATCCCTGAGAATCTCCAGGGCCTCAGCGTCTATGTAATCCGGCCTCGTGGAGACCCGTATCGAATCTATCTCTCCGGACTCAACGTGCCTCGCCGCGACCCCCAGATACCCTATTTGCAGCCATTCAGGAAGGCCGGTGAAGCTCCCCCCGTAGAAGGCGACCTCCCTCGGTCCATCCCCTCTCCAGGTCGAGAGATACCTCTCTATCGTCCCGCTTACCTCTTCGAAGCCCGGCCTTGAACCGACGCCTGTAATCCCGGGCTGGTTACAGAAGATACACCGGTGCGGGCATCCCTCCTGCGGCAGAAAGATCGGGATTATGAGTCGTTTTTTCATGGCCGTTTACCTTCCACTCCTGAGAATCCACAGCGGGCGCCTGCTGCCGCCCCAGGGGAGGGAATATCCCCCGTAGTGCGTGGCATGCGGACGCAGCCATACGTTACCTACGATTGAAGGTCCCCCGGACCTCCCGCAGGGAGCTTCAGCCTTTCAAGGGCCTTTCTCGCCGCACACCGCTGGGCCTCTTTCTTGCTGGCCCCATCACCTCTTCCCAGGAGTTCTCCCTCGACGCTCACCTCCACATGAAAGGTCTTATCGTGTTCAGGGCCCGTCTCATCGAGGACCCTGTACAATGGGACAACACCATATCTCTTCTGAACCCGCTCCTGCAAGAGGGTCTTGTAATCAAGGAGGCTTCTCTCTTCACCGGCCTCCTCGATAAGCGGCTGAAACATCCCGGACACAACCCTGAAGGTCTCACCGTAACCGCCATCGAGATATACGGCCCCTATAAGGGCCTCCAGTGTATCGGCCAGTATCGACGGTCTCTCCCGGCCGCCAGACTTCTCTTCACCCTTTCCAAGCAGGAGGTACCCGCCAAGGCCGAACCTTTTCGCAACCGATGAAAGAGTCCTTTCGTTCACCAGCGTTGCCCTGATCTTTGAGAGTCCGCCTTCATCCATGTCCGGGAAGATATCCATAAGGAGATGACTGATTATCGACGAGAGCACGGCATCGCCCAGGAACTCCAGCCTCTCATTGCTGCGAAGTCCCTTGCCTGGTCTTTCGTTAATATAGGACCGGTGCACGAAGGCCTCTTCAAGGAGGTCTTTACCTTTGAACCGGTAGCGGGTGGTCCTGCTGATGGTATCGATCTCGGTTTCGGTCATCGGATTAGGTTGCCGGCAGTTCGTTGAAAAGGTCCATCCGCGGCGTTGCCGCCACCGGTCCGGCGTAGGATGGTGGACTGACCTCTTACAAAGTCATAGCCCCCGTACCGGCCGGCACGGCGATAACGCCCCAATCAGATACCTCCTGAACCATAACGGGTATCTCCCTGTTCATAAGGCTGTCCTCACCTTCGAGAAAGACCGGTATGTAGTTCCTTGCCCTCCCCTTGAGGAGTCCCGTATCACGGTCCCTCTTACCCTCTATAACCACAGACAACTCCCTCCCAATAAAGCAACTGTAGAAACCCCTCCTCTTTCTCCCATCAAGACACTTAAGGCGCCTGCACCTCTCCTTGATGACCCTGTCATCCACCTGGTCCGGCATGGAGGCCGCCGGGGTACCGGCACGCTTGGAGTACGGGAATATATGCATATACGCCACGGGGAGATCGTCTAGAAGGGTGTAGGTGTTCATAAACTCTCTCTCTCCCTCGCCCGGGAAGCCGGCTATCACATCCACGCCGACGGTGAGACCCGGAATGGAATCGACCGCCCTCGTGACCCTCCCGGCAAAGAAGGCCGGGGTGTAGCCCCTGTTCATCCTCTCCACAATCCCGTCGTCACCGCTCTGTAACGGAAGGTGGAGGTGGTTGCAGAATGAACCGGAAGTACCGATCGCGTCGATAAGCTCGTCCGTTATCTCGTCGGGATCAAGAGAACTCAGCCTGAAACGGCAGGGATAGCCGATCTCATCAATGGTCTTTACAAGTCCTGTAATATCCATTGGCTGGGACAGATCCTCTCCATAACTCCCGAGGTGGATCCCGGTAAAGACGATCTCCCTGTAACCCTTATCCACAAGCATATCTATCTCCTTGAGCAGGTCACAGAGTGGAAGGCTCCTCGCCATCCCCCTCGCCTTCGGGATTATGCAGTATGAACATGAGTTGTTGCAGCCATCCTGTATCTTCAGATAGGCCCTGGTCCGTCCGGACGAGCCGCCGGACCTAAGTGAAAATGGGCTCGAGGCGATCCCCTCTCTTACATCCACTTCAGCTCCGCCCTTACTCCCCCCCGAAAGGAGGTATCCCACGATCCTCTCCTTCTCCTTATTCCCTACCACATAATCAACACCGTCAATACCGGCGACCTCCTCCGGCGACACCTGGGCATAGCATCCGGCGACGATAATTATCGCCCCGGGGTTCTCCCTCTTCAGCTTCCTGATCAACTGCCTCGACTGTATATCGGTCCTCATAGTGACCGTACACGTATTTATGATACAGGCGTCAGCTGGAACAGAGGGGCTCACAACCTCAAAGGAGTTCGTAGCCAGGAGATCCTCCATGGCGAAAGAGTCGTATTGATTGGCCTTGCAACCCAACGTAGATATGGAGACCCTCATAACCTACCTGCGTGCCGGCGGACAGGTCCCTCGATCCTGCCTTCGATCCACCCTCCTCCAACCACCTCGTCACCTCTGTAAAAGACGACGGCCTGCCCGGGCGTGATGGCCCTTTCGGGCCTACGGAACCTGACGACAGCCCCATCCCCGCCTACAGGCATCAAGATGGACTCAACACCATCATGCCTATACCTTACCTTGGACCGGACTATGAGCTCAGCTCCGCACGGCTCTCCAGACACCCAGTTCACCTCCTCTGCGGTAAGGCCCACCGAAAATAGCCCCTCCTCGGGGCCCACAATAATCCTGTTGCCGGCCCTATCGATATCGAGAACGTAAAGGGGGTCGCCGCCGCCTATGCCCAGCCCCTTCCTCTGTCCCACGGTGTAGTTGAAGATACCATTGTGTCCGCCGAGGACGTTCCCGTCCCTGTCCGTTATCTCTCCCGGGACAGCATTCACCCTGTCTGCTATAAATTCCGGATAAGAACCATTCGTCACAAAGCATATCTCCTGGCTCTCTTCCTTCCAGGCCACATACAGACCCAGCCTCCTCGCATGCTGTCTGACATCCCCCTTGGTCAACCCCCCGAGAGGGAAGAGCGTCCTGGACAACTGGGCCTGGGTCATGGTAAAGAGGAAGTAGGACTGATCCTTATTCCGGTCAAGCCCTCTCAGGAGGCGGTACCTCTCCTCAACAGGATCATACTCTACCCTGGCATAGTGGCCCGTCGCAAGGTACGCCGCCTCCAGTTCCATGGCCTTCCTCATCAGCAGTTCGAACTTGACGACCTGGTTGCACTTCAGGCACGGATTAGGTGTCCTCCCGTCAGTGTAGCTCTCTATGAAGTATCTGACCACCTCATCGTAAAAGGCCCTCTCCATGTTAACAACATAGAAAGGTATGCCGAGCCTGTCCGCAACCCTTCTCGCATCGTATATATCATCGGTGGAGCAACAGGAACCCGGCCTGCCCCTATCCCCTTCCGTATAGTCCCAGAGCTGCATGGCAATGCCTATTACCTCATGTCCATCTTCCTTCAGAAGTGCGGCCGCAACGGAGGAGTCCACGCCACCGCTCATGGCAACAACGACGCGGGATCTCCCGCCACCGCCCCTTGACATCGATTCGCCCATCTTCCTTCCCGCTTACAGCTACATCTTCAATGAACCTCGGCATTATACCATAAAGGAAATTCCGAGGCTATTCCATTTCCTCTACTGCTTGACGCTACTTACATCTGCCTTCGGCATTGGAGTTCCCCGCGGCAAGACGCCGGTAATACCTGCCCAGTGCGTTGCACCTGTCTGCGTACGGATACGCACAGGCGGGCGCAGACGAACCATTGCGGAGTATACCTGAGTCCACCCCCATCCCATGGATTGCGTGCACCTTGCATCTGCCATTCTCAGTGTGGTGTCCCCGTCTTCGACTCTTCACGGATGTATAACGGATGTATAAAGGCAGGCTAGATGCATATGAAGAGGGGAGGAAAGAGATCCCGCCCGTATGAGACTCAGGGCCAGGCTGCAGGTTGACAGGTAGAGGCAATCCGTACCTGGCCCTCATCTCAATTGGTCTTGCAAATTCTGTTCTTCAGAAGGGCGGCCATTAAGACTGTCCGGCCTTTTTCCCGGCGCCGCTCTTTTTGTAGTAGTCTTCCAACGCGCCTTGCAGCGCATCTGCCGCCAGATTGGAGCAGTGCATCTTAATGGGCGGGAGTCCGTCGAGGGCCTCTGCTACGGCTTGGTTGGTTATGCTCTCAGCCTCCTTCAGGCTCTTCCCCATAACGAGTTCGGTCACCATCGAACTCGTGGCTATTGCCGCACCACAACCGAATGTCTTGAACTTGATATCCGCAATCTTGTCGTCCTCAACCTTGATGGTAAGTTTCATGATATCACCACAGGCGGGGTTACCTACCATCCCCACTCCGCTCGGGTTCTCAATCTCTCCCACGTTTCTGGGATTACTGAAGTGATCCATCACCTTTTCACTGTACATATCTTCGTCTCCTTAATTGATTATACTAACGCCCGGCTGCCTGTAAAAGGTCCGTCTGCAGTGTCGCTTGCGTCGCATTCTCCGTCCGCCTGCGCGGACAGGCCACTGCGGCGCGCCTCTAAGCAGGTCTCATCCCGCAGGGTGCGCTCGCCTTGCATCCGGAGCTTTTTACTGTGCCGTCCCCAGTTGCGACTTTTTATGAGTTTATCAATGCTTACACACGGTATCGAAATTTATATCGACTCCCTTTCCGGTTGCGGCGGAATAGAGAGGCGACATGCTTCTGAGCCTCTCCACAAGGGGAGGCAGCTCATTCAAAACCAGATCTATATCATCGTCCACATTATCCCTTCCAAGACTGAACCTCACGGAACCGTGCAGCTCCTCGAGGGGTATACCCATCGCCACAAGGACATGAGAAGGTTCAAGGGTACCCGAGGTGCAGGCAGAACCGGATGACGCCGCGATGCCCTTCATATCCAGGTTTAGCAGTATGGACTCCCCTTCAACAAAGTTGAATCCTATATTAGATGTATTAGGGATCCTCTTGGCATTCTGCCCATGGATCCTGACGAACGGAATCCTCTCCTGCACACCTTTCTCGAGCTTTCCACGCAATCTCGTCAGGTGTTCGTTCTCCCTCTCCATATCCCTCCGGGCTATCTCGCATGCCTTGCCGAGCCCGACTATACCGGCTACATTCTCCGTCCCGGCACGTCTGTTCCTCTCATGGTGCCCGCCTTGAATGAGCGGTTGAATCCTTACCCCTCTCTTTAGATATACGGCGCCCACTCCCTTGGGCGCATAGAACTTATGACCCGACAGTGTCAGTATGTCCACATTCAGATCTTTAACATCGATGGGCACTTTTCCTATTCCCTGAACGGCATCCGTGTGAAATGTCACCTTATGCTCCCTGGCGATCCCGGCTATCTCCTTTATCGGAAAGATGACCCCGGTCTCATTATTCGCGTACATCACCGAAATAAGCACGGTCTCTGAAGTTATGGCACTTCTAAGCTGGTCAAGATCTATCATCCCGTCACCATCAACGTCCAGGAATGTCACCTTGTAGCCGATCTTCTCCAGGGCCTTGCATGTCCCGTAAACGGCGGGGTGTTCAACCTTTGTGGTTATGATATGGTTACCCTTGCCTCTATTCGCCTCCAGTACGCCCTTAATGGCAAGGTTGTCACCCTCGGAACCACTGCTCGTGAATATCACCTCCGAGACATCACAGTTGAGAAGGTCCGCAACCTTCTCTCTCCCCTCCTCTACCGCCTTTCTAGGGCCGCGTCCCGCCCAATGTATGCTGGAAGGGTTTCCCCACTCCTCCTTAAGGTACGGTATCATCACATCCACAACCTCGGGATGGACCGGTGTAGTTGCATTATGGTCTAAATATACCTTCTTCAAGACTCCCCCCTCCTGCTTCTGGATTAATTTTGATTTTGATTTCTAAGGTCCTTGCCATATATCTCAGCAGCTTCCCTGCTCAACTCTTCAACAGATATGGAGCCAAGGAACTCCCTTATCTTATCCCCCAACCCCTTCCACACCCTCTGTGTCGTACATCTGTCGGCACGGTTACATCCCTCATGGTCACTATCAAGACACTCAACAGGATCCAACCCTTCTTCGACCATCTCTATAATCTCGCCAACACTGATATCCCGGGAGGACCTTGCCAACACATAGCCTCCCCCCGGCCCCTTGATACTCTTCACAACCTTGCCCTTACGCAACTTTGAAAAGAGCTGCTCGAGATAAGAGAGGGATATCTCTTCTTCCTCCGATATATCCCTCAAGGTGATCGGGTTGCCGTTGGAGTGGCAGGCTAAATTGACAACGGCCCTGACGGCATACTGTCCTTTCGTAGATAATCTCATACAAGCTCCAAGGTGAATCCACTCTAATATACCTTAATAATTTTGTCAAGTATTTTTTGGAAATTGCAAGTCAAATTGACGCTCCCTGCAATCAGCTATAACTGCCACCGTGCATTCTACAGACTACGTCATAATAAATATATGCGCATAAACGCCTTTAATCTTGAAAAATGGAGTAGGTTCAGGCAGAATCAAAGGTTGGAAGTGCGGATACCACAAACTGGAAAAGGATCCATGCACATGAAGGGACTGATCTTCGTACATGGCTGGGCAACCGGCTCATATGTCTGGTCACAACAGGTACGTGAATTCTCGAAGAGGTTTACATGCCTCTGTACAGCCCTGCCGGGACATGGAGAAGGGATATGGGGAAGACCCGATTTTTCGCCCGGAATCTCTTCTATCCTGAAGAGCGCGGCGGATCTCGACTCCAAGACGGACATTATCGGTATCGGATGGTCATTGGGTGGACAGATGCTTCTGGAAACGGCTATCAACAGAAGACACCTCTTCAAGGGACTTGTGCTGGTAGGCACGACATCACGCTTCGTCAGCAAGGACCCCGGTGGACCGGGACAGCCGCCGGGTGTATTAAGAAGGATGAGAAGGGATATAAAGAGGGATATGGTGTCTACGCTGAGACGCTTCTATCCGCTGAGCTTCACAGAGGAAGAGCTACAGATGAAGGTGGTCAGGGACTTCATCGACCACTATGATACGGCATGTAAAGACCTACATAAGGAATCAATTTTATCAACGCTTGACGCGTTGACTGCCATAGATCTTGGGGATTCGCCAAGTGAGATCGATGTGCCTGTCCTGATCATTCACGGAGAAGAAGACGCGGTAGTCCCAAGTGAATCGGGTAGATCCTTGGCCATGGATATACCGGAAGCCACACTGGAGCTATTCGAGGATACCGGGCACGCGCCGTTTATAACCGGAAGCGAACGTTTCAACACCACCGTGAGTAGATTCGTCGAATCATTATGAGAATTAACGATAACCATAAGATACAACAGAGGATAAGGAAGGCCTTCTCCAGAGCGGCCGTGGCCTACGACACATATTCAGGTCTTCAGGAAGAGGTGGCCCGTGAGCTGATAGAAAAGGTTATGGACCCTTTATCCGGCCGCCAAAGTATTGCCTCAGTCCTTGACATCGGCTGCGGAACCGGTCATCTGACCTTCCACCTCAGCGACTACTTCCCCAATGCCTCCATCACGGGCCTGGATATCGCAGCGCCGATGTTGCGGAGGGCGGCTGCCAAGGATTCCAGCCGGAATATACACCTCATTGCAGCGGACTGTACATCCCTCCCATACAAGAAAATGTGTTTCGACATGGTGACCTCGAGTCTTGCATATCAATGGGTGCCCGATCCCGGCGCCGCATTCAAAGAGACATTCAGGGTGCTCAATAGCGGCGGAATATTCGCTCTGGCAACCCTTGGTCCGCAGACACTGCATGAACTGAGGAGGTGCTATGAAGCCGTTAAGGGCAACAACGGAAACGGAGGTCTGCCGCCATTGCTGAACTACTCATCTACCGACACTCTTTTATCCACCATGGAAGAGACGGGCTACAGGATACATCGCTGGGAGAGGTCGGTGAAGACCAGGAGATACAAGGGGCTTCTTGACCTGCTAAAGACCATCAAGACAATCGGCGCAGGCAACCCATACCCCGAGGGTGATAAGAGCCTTGCCAGGGGAAGTACCCTGAAAGACCTGGGATTGCTTTATGAAGGAAAATTTATAATAGATGTGGATGGAGGGGTAGGCTGGTCTGCAGATGCGCCTATCCTGCCCCGACGGAATGGAGGCATCCCGGCCACATACGAAATCATATCGATCATCGCATTAAAACATTGATAAAAATCATACCATTCGTATATAATTAATGTTATCTGAGTTATATAAAATCTAGGGGAGGTTACAGATGAACGATCCGTTAGAGATTCTCATGAATGAACATAAAGAAGTCCTTGGGATAGTGGACGATATCAGCTCAAACCTCAAAACATTTCAGGACTCGCCTGCTGAAACGACACCGCAATTGAAGGAACTGATAGAAAAGCTGGATTCCGAATTCGATGTGCACTCCCTGAAAAAGGAGGAACAGGGATTATTTCCGGTGATGGAGACCTTTCTGCCGAGGGATGAAGGCCCTATAGGCGTCATGATAGGCGAACACGAAGAGCTCGTCAAGAGGTTCCAGGTATTCAAAGAAGGGCTGAACGAGGGGGACCACGACAAGGTCATGGATGCCGGTTCCTATATTACCTCCACCCTGAGGGACCATATCTATAAGGAAGACAACATCCTCTACAATATCGCCAGGATGCACCTCTCCTCCGAGGATATGCAGAAGGTCTATGACAAACTAATGGAGATCGCGAAGGAATACCAGTCATAGACCATAAAGCGTAATTAACAAAGATATGGAACGAATGCTGCCAAGAAGAATCTCAAATGTCCCCTTTTCAGGGGATTGAGATGTACTTGACATAAAAGGGGACGGGGGGGCAGTTGGAAAACCGTACACCAACATGATGTGTCATGCTGAATTTAATTCAGCATCTAACAAAATAAGTATGTTACGAGACCCTGAAACAAGTTCAGGGTGACAATGCAAGACCTTCTCAACAGCCCCACGGATCTATTTTATCCTGCCGGGCCTTCCTTGTCCTCTAAACTCCACTCGATCCTGCGGTATTATCTCCCACTCCCCTTTCGGAATAGAGTTGTTGACCCATACCTTGTATCGCTTTCGCCGTTCCATATCCGTAAAATCCAAACTCCGATAGCACGGGTCTACATCCATCCAGTCGAATCCCCTAATCCCCGCCTTATAGCGGTAGTTCGACCATTTGTACTTTGCCGGGTCTTTGTACCATCCCGGCCCTCACCGGGTCTGATTTGACCCCAGAAAATACGTTTCATGAGCATAGCCAGGTTTCCCTGTCAATGGTCATCGAAAAATGTACAGGTTTCGGTCATTGAAAAATGTACAATTAAGCAAGAGAACATCCTCATATTTAATCAATTGATAAAGTTTTCATAAAAAAGAGGGTTCTTCTCAGAAAGACGGCCTCACAGAATCGCTTTAGAGCCGGCTTTTTTGTTCCACCTATACACAGGCATACCCCTTCAAGTATTGTTTTTCTCTTTATAGCCCTTCATCCTGTAGCTGTTGCCCTTGATGTTGATGAC